>NZ_QDKJ01000013.1:0-143778 GCF_003115815.1 Brenneria roseae subsp. americana
AGGGATAAAAAAATCCGCCTCTTAAAAAAGAGGCGGATTTTGATTGACACATCTAACACCAAAACTGAAGGCAAAAGCCACTGGTTTTAGATTAGAAGCGGTAACCTACGCCAACAGCCCAGGTGCCGACATCAACACTGCGGATACGGCTTTGTTCGTAACCCACATCCAGAGCAACGTCCTGGATCGGGTTGAACTGCAAACCAGCACCGTAGGTGAAGCCATAATCGTCATTGCTCTGATGGGAAGAACCGTCAGTTTCGTTGCCGGTATATTTACCATGACTGAAACCAACAACACCGTAGATGCTTGCCCAGTCATTCAGACGATAGGCTGGGCCGGCAGTAAAGCCCATGTATTGACCTTTGGTGTATAAACCGTCGTTAGTATTGCTATCTCCCAAATAGGTGAAAGAACCAATTACACCCAGCGGATCATTATCTTGCTCATAACGATATTTCAGGTTAAAGCCTTTTGCTTTATTAATGACACCTTGAGCGTCACCCTGAGCATAACCGGCAGTCACCGTGCTCTGGCCAGCCATTGCGGAACCTGCGCTAACGGCTAATACACAAGCCAATGCTGAAAGACACGCGATTTTTTTCATATATACAGCCTCGAATTCATCTTATGAAAGAATACCTAACGCCCTAAATATAACAAACAAATGATAGACTTTCTGCCTGATAAATAATCTTCAATTGTACCTTTGATGTAACAAATATTTTCAAACTCGCGCTATCACGCTAATTATATTGATCTTTTAAAGAAGACAACCAAACCGGAAAATAATTCTCCACAAGGGGCTAAAACAGATAATTCTTAATTATTCGCTCAGTTTTCATGCTAATTAATTTGCATAAAAATACACCAGATAAATATATCGTAAATAAAAGTCAATAAAAGTAAGTTTTACCCCGACAAATCCTTTACAATTGACTAGTCTGGCAGTAATGTTTTTTCGTCCACCAGCATGATTTATTCCATTATTAAGGCCGAAAGCATGACCTTATCTTCTCAGCGAGTGCCGGCATTGCTTGCCATACTGCTGATCATTATATCCATGATCTCCATCCAAAGCGGCGCCGCGCTAGCCAAAAGCCTGTTTCCGGTGGTTGGTGCTACGGGAATAACCGCATTGCGTCTGGGTATCGGCACATTGATCCTTTGCGTCATTTTCAAACCCTGGCGGATGCGCTTTAGCAGTAACCGACTGCCGTTGATCGTTTATGGCGTGACGCTGGGGGGCATGAATTTTCTATTTTACCTTTCACTGCGTACTGTTCCTCTCGGCATTGCCGTAGCACTGGAATTTACCGGTCCACTCGCGGTCGCAATGTTATCATCACGCAGGTTGATCGATTTTGTGTGGGTTATTCTGGCGATACTGGGATTGTGGTTTTTATTACCGCTTGGACATAATATCGGCAATGTCGATATTACAGGCGCACTTTGCGCAATTGGTGCGGGCGCATGCTGGGCGTTATATATTCTCTTTGGACAAAAAGCAGGCTCAAATCATGGGCCGGGGACCGTTGCTATCGGGTCATTTATTGCTGCGATGATATTTTGTCCAATCGGGGTCATCTATGCTGAATCTGCATTATTTTCGCTCTCAATATTACCATTGGGTATTGCGGTTGCTATTCTTTCCACCGCGCTCCCCTATTCTCTTGAAATGATAGCCTTAACTCGTCTGCCGGCCAGAACCTTTAGCACACTGATGAGTATGGAGCCGGCGATTGCAGCCGTTTCTGGTATTCTGTTTCTCAACGAGCAATTGTCCTTTACCCAGTGGATGGCGCTATTATTTATTATTACCGCCTCTATTGGCGCAACGATGACGATAAAATCAGCCGCGCCTGCGGAGGAAGAAAATAATCACGCCGCATGATGTCTGGTCGATTTCCCACTCCCGCGCGTCCCCACGACGTTCACTTTCATCCAATCCTCACCAACCTCGATCGTTATCGGCCCTATGCTTCAATAACAGGAACTTATTTCATCTGATATTAACTGTTATATTTTATAGGAAAATCATTATTTAACCATAACGAAAGGATAATGATTATCATTATATGAAAATAAATTATTTCAATTTCGCTTAATGGGAATATCATTTTAGCTTATATCTGATGACCAGCGGTTGATCGCTATCAGAAAAAACCTGATAATAAAAATTATCGCCTATATCTTCTATAACTATTTATTCGATAGGTAATTCTTTTCAATATTTTGTTTGATTGCTGCTATAATTAACCAAGTTGAACAGTTAGATGATGAAAATTAAATAAGAGGATTATATTTATGCGTACCGCTAAACTGGTAAACCCCGCATCTTCCGAACTTATCTACACTCGTAATGATTTGGATGATGACGTGAAGACCTCTACTATCAAGCTGTTAAACCATCTGGTAGTAGACTTTATTGACCTGTCTCTGATAACCAAGCAGGCGCACTGGAACATGCGTGGCGCAAACTTTATTGCCGTACATGAGATGCTTGATGGTTTCCGTACTGCGATTACCGATCATCAGGACACCATGGCAGAACGTATCGTTCAGCTCGGTGGCGTTGCGCTGGGTACCGTACAGGTGGTCAACGAACAGACTTCGCTGAAAAGCTATCCAACGGATATCCATCGTGTGCAGGACCATCTGAAAGCGCTGGCAGAACGTTATGCCGTCGTCGCCAATGATGTTCGCAAAGCAATCACCAAAGCGGAAGATGAAGATACTGCGGATATCCTGACAGCCGCATCGCGCGATCTGGATAAATTCCTGTGGTTCATCGAATCCAATATTGAATGATGCCAACATTGAATGATGATTGTCATCGGGCTGCTTCGGCGGCCCTTTTTATTGGTGCCTGCTCGCCAGCGATTTTCCGCTTACCCGGGGATTTTGTTCATGATGTAACCCCGTTACGGTCATTACTCGCTATTTTATCCGTTTTAGCGCTCAAAAAATTAGCTTTTACCTGAAATATTGCAAGATAACCGCAATCAACGGTTGTTTCCCCGGTATAAATTAGTTAATCATAGCAACGCTCTGCGCAATGACATTGGATTAAAAAATGTTCATCTTCGGCAGAGCAACGACATAAAAACAACAGGTTAAGTAAAGCACTTGGTGACTAACCTAATGTTTTTGCAGGTTTTTTACTACAGTCGTTATTTTTGAACGATGTCTGATCGTGCCTGTAAAACATCGTCCCTATAAAACACAGGGCTTTCCACAACTGATATAAACAGGAAGGATTTGATGAAATCATTACTTAAAGCTTCTTTGGCTGCACTGACGCTGGCCATGAGTATTTCCAGCTACGCCGCAGAGAAAGAACTGATTGTCGCCACTGACACCGCATTCGTTCCATTCGAGTTCAAACAGGGTGACAAATATGTCGGTTTCGATATCGATCTTTGGGATGCTATCGCCAAACAACTCAATCTGAGCTATACCCTGAAACCGATGGATTTCAGCGGTATTATTCCTGCGCTGCAAACCCGTAATGTGGATCTGGCCCTGGCGGGTATTACCATTACTGACGAGCGTAAAAAAGCCATCGATTTTTCCGACGGTTATTACAACAGCGGCCTGCTGGTCATGGTGAAAGCCGACAATAATGAGATCAAAAGCGAACAGGATCTGGCCGGGAAAGTCGTCGCGGTGAAAAGCGGTACCGGCTCCGTCGATTACGCTAAAGCCAATATAAAAACGAAAGATCTGCGCCAGTTCCCGAACATCGATAATGCCTATATGGAATTAGGGACTAACCGTGCCGATGCCGTTTTGCATGATACGCCGAACATTCTTTACTTCATCAAAACAGCAGGTAACGGCCAGTTCAAAGCCGTTGGCGATTCTATCAAAGCACAGCAGTACGGCATCGCATTCCCGAAAAACAGCGATCTGCGTGAAAAAGTCAATGGCGCACTCAAGACTCTGCAAGAAAACGGCACTTATGCCGAGATCTACAAAAAATGGTTTGGTGTGGAACCTACACTCTAAATAATTCGAGCTGCCGGACAAAACGTTATCGTTTTTGAATAATGCAACGCGTTGGCCTTTTACGGGCGAGGCCCATGGAGGCAAAGCCAACGCCCATGCAACTCGAAGTATGACGAGTATAAGTAATTGCCGAATTAATCTGGAGATATTCCATGCAGTTTGACTGGAGCGCCATTTGGCCTTCTCTGCCCCTCTTGTTAGAAGGGGCAAAAATGACATTGCTGATCTCAGTACTGGGTCTGCTTGGCGGTTTGGTTATTGGTGTGCTCGCGGGCTTTGCCCGCGCTTACGGCGGTTGGTTTTCCAGCCGCGTCGCACTGGTATTTATTGAAATCATCCGCGGTACGCCGATCGTCGTGCAGGTCATGTTCATCTATTTCGCTTTGCCAATGATGCTGACCTCAGTGCGGATCGACCCTTTTGCCGCCGCGGTGGTGACCATCATGATCAACTCGGGCGCCTACATTGCGGAAATTACTCGCGGCTCGGTGTTGTCTATCCATAATGGTTTCCGTGAAGCCGGGCTGGCGCTGGGCTTATCCCGCCGCGACACCTTGCGCTACGTCATCGCGCCACTCGCGCTGCGTCGTATGCTGCCGCCGCTGGGTAATCAGTGGATTATCAGTATCAAAGACACCTCATTGTTTATCGTGATTGGCGTGGCGGAACTGACCCGTTCCGGCCAGGAAATCATCGCGGGTAACTTTCGCGCCCTGGAAATATGGAGTGCAGTCGCCGTGATTTATCTGTTCATCACGCTGGTACTCAGCTTCATCCTGCGTCGTCTGGAAAGAAGACTTAAGATTATATGATTGAATTTAAAAACGTATCTAAACACTTTGGTCAGACAAAAGTTTTGCACGATATCGATCTGAAAATTGACCAGGGTGAAGTGGTCGTGATTATCGGGCCTTCAGGCTCCGGTAAATCGACGCTGCTGCGCTGCATCAATAAGCTCGAAGAAATCACCAGTGGAGAACTGATCGTCGATGGGTTGAAAGTCAACGACCCGCGCGTTGATGAGCGCTTAATCCGTCAGGAAGCGGGAATGGTATTCCAGCAGTTCTATTTGTTCCCGCATTTGACCGCGCTGGAAAACGTCGCCTTCGGCCCGATCCGGGTTCGCGGCGCCAGTAAAAACGAGGCGGAAAAGCTGGCCAAAGCACTGCTGGCCAAAGTCGGTTTGTCCGAACGGGCGCACCACTACCCTTCCGAACTCTCCGGCGGACAGCAGCAGCGTGTCGCGATTGCGCGCGCGTTGGCCGTCAAACCTAAGCTGATGCTGTTTGATGAGCCCACTTCCGCGCTCGATCCGGAACTGCGCCACGAAGTGCTGACGGTCATGAAGGATCTGGCCGAAGAAGGCATGACCATGGTCATCGTGACCCATGAAGTCGGCTTTGCTCACAAAGTCGCTTCCCGTCTTATCTTCATTGATAAGGGCCGTATCGCAGAAGACGGCGATCCGGAAACGCTGATCACCAACCCGCCAAGCGATCGCCTGCGCGAGTTTCTGCAACACGTTTCCTGAGTCAACGCGTTAAAGGGTGCAACCGCACCCTTTAACTCATCAATTAGCGCGGATATTCCTTTTCAATAAACCCGGCAAAATCCTGACACATCGCCTCATCGCCTTTTTCATTATCAGCCAGAACACGATCGCCATCGACAATCCGTATCCGCGCGGACAAATCAAAATCCGCCCCGGACTGCGGGCGTAGCTGCGCCTGCGCCATGGTCGTCTGAGCCTGTTGCCAGGCTTCATCGACGGTCAGATTGCAGGCACGAGCCAGATATGCGGGATTAAACCCTTCACCGGTAAGACTGATCAAGGTTGCGTCATGACTGACGCTGTTTCCCGGCAGCCAGTAATGTTTTGCCAGATCGGGGCCAATTGCGGCGTTATCGGTCAGATAACCATCACGTTGCAGAAAATAGTGCCGGGTCTGCTCTACCGCCATCAGCGCCAGCAAATACCCCTGGTAGGAACAGGCTGACTCCATCGACAACAGATGCGGGATCGCCAGAGTAGGCCGCGGACTGCCGCTGATGCCCAGAATACGTTGCTCAACATCGCGCGCCAGTTGCGTCATCGCCGCCGGCGTCCGCTGCTCATCGGACCATGAATAGAGTTCCCACTCGAAGTAAGGCACCAACAGAATATGCCGTTCATTAAAGGCGCGCATCGGCTGACGGGTACTGATATCCGCACGGATCAGCTCATCAGGGATCGCCTCGCCCTGCGAGTTTTTTGCATAACGTTTCAACCAGTCGGCATCGTGCAACAGACTGTCGCAAAACATGGACTGGGTTTCCGCATAGGCCATGGACGTTGGCGGAAACTCCTGTGAGAAACACGGCGCATTTTGACGGATATTGGCAAAATGCGCGGCATGTCCCCCTTCATGAAACAGCGTATTAATACCGCTGGCGCCACTGCCCACCTGATCCGGTCTTGCCAGACTGGTGAAATTAATACGGGCCGGGATCCATTTATTCTGCTGGACAAAAGCGGGAACCGGCGCATGCATAAAGCCGTTTTCGTATTTACCCTTGCGCACCAGCAAATCAAGCTGCATTTCTGCGCCGTTAAAACCAATATGCAGACGTTTAAAACTATTGACCCAACGCGCCAGCGAAGCGGCAAAAGGGAAATAGGGATCAAGCTGGCGAGTGACATCGCCTGCGCTGGCGTAACGAACGTTCCACGGCAGTAATGCATCCGGTCCTTTCGACTCGGCCAACTCCCGCAGACTTCGGACATTCGCTTCGCGGGTTTGCGCTTCAAAAGGATCGAGAATGGCGAAAAGCTGTTCCGGCGACATGCGCTCGGTTTTATTGACCTTATAGTCAAAATAGTTGCGGTAACCCATCTGACGGGCAAAACGGTTACGCAGGCTAATCAACTCGGGAAAACCGTTATCCAACAACCACTGTTCCAGATCGCGCAGCGCCTGCTGAGAACTCTGTCGATAGGCTTCCGTATCATTCGTCGCCTGGTTGGTCAGCAGTTCACCTAATGACGCCGAAACCCATTCGCCTTTTGCATTCAGATGCGTCATCTCATACGCTTTGCGCTTCTCATACAGGGCGCTTTCCGCGGCGATAATGTCATCCATCAACGCCTGCGCCTGAGGATCTTCGATAACGTTACAGTCAAAAAAACGATACCACCCTTGCAGACCGTGCAACAATGCCTGCCGATTGTCACTTACCGGACCCGCTTCCAGCGCTGAGATGTGCTTGCGCAACTCAACCAAACGTTGCGGTTGAGAAATAAAACGCTTGTATGCGCTTTCCGCTACAGAAAACCGAGCGGACACGTCATCACTCCCCGTGCCCATATACAGTTGCCAGAACAGGTCTTCTTTCGCCTGATGAACGGCAAGATAATCGCGATTCAGCGCATTAAAATAATCCACACTCTGTTGCATGATATTTCTTCTCCAGGAGGGAAATAAGGATCATTGAGACAATATGTTACGCCCAATCGACCTATCCCAAACGTTTTCTAATCGTGGCGACGGCTTGTTCCATGGTTGGCGTTTCCCCGGTGGCTACCAGGCAGCAGGCAAGCTGTAAACGAATCGCATGCGGTATGGCAATTTCTCCGGCCAGACATTGCGCCGTCCAGCGCGCCGTGGTTGCCGCATCCTTCGCGATCGGCAGGCTGTCAGGCGCGACCACAATATCCTGCCGCAAATGCAGCACCTGCGTTTTTTGCTGGTGAATAAAGTGAATTTCCGGGCAGCGCTGCGGATTGGCATACACTTCCCCTTCCGTCCCCTGCATCAATAGGGCACGGCCGTGAATATCGTTAAAAAAGGTCCCGACGCGGGCAATATATTCAGGGTGCGATACGCTGGCGATCCTTAATGCCTCATCCTCTGCAAAAGGCGTCGCCACTTTCGCCAGAGTATGGCTGCTGTTACGCACCCCCATACGCCAGCGTAGCTGCAACTGCCGATCAATCTCAGGACACAACACTGAAACGGGGATAAACACCGGATAGCCTTCATCAATCTGCCGCTGCGCCTGTTCCGCACTCTCCACCTCCGCGATACCGAGGTTGCGCAGTATCTCGGCGCTGGTAACGCGCGTTGGATCTTCACTGACGCCATGAATGACTACGGGAAAGCCCAGCCTGGTCAGCAACAAAGCCAAAAGCGGCGTCAGATTAGCCTGCTTTCTCGCTCCGTTATAACTGGGGATGACAACCGGCATCGGGCGATTGACCGGAGGCTGAAGGCGAAGAACGCGCTCGTGCATGGCCTGATAAAAACCGAGCATTTCTGATTCAGATTCGCCTTTGATGCGGAAGGCGATCAGTAGCCCACCCAATTCAAGCTCGGGTACTTCGCCATTCAGCACCCGACGGTAAAGCTCGCCGGCGGTGGCCTGATCCAGATCGCGGGCATGATTTTTGCCGCGTCCGACCTCTTTAATAACCTTGGTGTAATCCATGCGGGCCTCTCGTTAACGGCGACACAGTTGATAGCTCGTCTGCGAAAATATCATGTTTCACTTTGGTCCGGGTAATGTAAACACGGCGGAGAGGAATAGAGATGCGTCAGGCGCAGCGCCCCTCAAGGCATCTCCCTTTCTTCAATCGGGAATACGGGCAGCGCGGCGAGCAACTGGGCGCCATAGCCTTTACTGAGCAAACGGCGATCGTAAATCACAATTTCACCAAAGCACTCATGGCTGCGGATCAAACGTCCCACCTGCTGGATCAGGTTAAACGATGCGCTGGGCAGGCTCTGTACCACAAACGGATGACGTTTCAGGCTCTTAAGCCATTCGCCTTCCGTCAGAATGACCGGGCTGTCGATCGGCGGAAAGGCTATTTTGTGGATATGAACCTGAGACAACAACTCGCCTTTCAGATCCAGTCCTTCAGCAAACGACTGTAGGCCAATCAGTACGCTGGTCTGCCCCGCCTCAACACGCTGTCGATGCAGTTCAACCAGCCGGTAACGAGGTTTATCGCCCTGAACCAGTAGCATCAGGCGCAAATCGGTCACCTGCGTCAAAAAAAGCTGCATGGCGCGCTGACTGGCGAACAGCATCAGCATGCCGCGATGCGTACCCTTTTCCAGTTCTGCCCTGAAAAACGCGGCCATTTCAGCAATATGCTGCGCTTCGTTCGCCATCAGCGGTTCATAACGCATTTTGGGGATCACCAGCCGCCCTTGTTCCCGGTGATTAAACGGGGAATCCAGCGTAATAAAATGATCCCCTTCCTGCTCGTTCAGACCGGAGAGTTCCTGTATCCGGGCAAAGCTGTTCAGCGAACGCAGGGTTGCCGATGTCACCACCACATGCGGCACCTTGCTCCACAGCAGTTTTTCCAGTTGATCGCACACCCGGATACCGGCGCAGTACAGATGCAAATGAACCTGCTTGTCGCGAATATCACGGGTGAGCCATTTGGAAACCGGCGCATTAGAGGATTTTTCCATCGCGGCCAACCGCCACAGTTTGCTCAGCGATTCCAGATAGCCCAGCGCCCGGCTCATCTTCAGCAGTGAATGATGCAAACGCACCACATCATGTTTGGCGGTTTTCTCGCCGAGATCGTTGAGCATGAATTCCGTCAGCGCGCGCAGCGTATCGGTCAGCTTGAACAGTCGGACACAGATCTCGCGCATTTCCTCCGGCATTTGCCCCATCGGAAAGCGATATTCGGCCTCACTGCCGTCACCCGGCAAAAATAACCCGCTGATTTGCGCGAACATCTGTACCTGTTCCCGCAGTTCTTCGCAATGGGCGGTCAGCCTTTCGCTGTGTGCCAGTCGCGGCGGCGACTTTGGCGCAAACTGCGCCATGCACTGACCGATCAACTGAACCAGCTGTTCCAGTTGCGACGTGATATAGGCCGGCGTCACATCACCCGACATTTCCAGCGTATCGCGAGCCACATCGGGAATATGGTGGCCTTCATCCAGCACCAGCAATAATTCTTTCGGATTGGGCAGCACCGATTCACTTTCCATCGCCGCCATGACCAGCGCATGATTGGTCACCACCACATCCGCCTGCTCAATCTCACGTCGGGCGACGAAAAAAGGACACGACCGGAAATAATGGCAATTATGTGCAAGGCAGTTTGCCTTATCGGTACTCAGCTTGCGCCACAGGCTGTCATCAATCGATTCCTGATAATGATCGCGCAATCCGTCCCAGGCGTAGCTTTGCAACGCTTTCTCAATCCGCGCGCAAAGCCCCTGTTCCTCCCGGCTAGAAGGCGCAAGCTCATCATCCAGAAACAGCGTTAAATCGCCCTGAGCATCGACATCGGTTGCCAGCCTTGCCAGATTGCGCGGACAGACATAGCGTCCCCGGCCAAACGCCGCGGTAAACGTCAACTCAGGGATAAATTTCTGCAATAAAGGCAGGTCTTTGCTGAAAATCTGATCCTGTAACGCCACATTGGCGGTACTGACCACCAGCGTTCTTTCCTCTGCGCGCCCTACGGCAATGCCGGGGATCAAATAGGACAGCGTCTTTCCCACCCCGGTAGGCGCTTCAATAACCAGATGGCGCGGATAATCGCCCGCCAGCGTTTTCGCCACTTCGGCAATCATCTGTCGCTGGGGGATACGAGGGATAAAATCCGGGATCTGCTGTTGCAGGGCCTTATACCATTGACCTATCTGTAATTTTATTGCGGGGGACAGCGCCATGCATTCTCTGTATTGAGTGAATCTGACGGGCATTGTCCCACAGACGGGGAAACACGTCAGCCGATATCACACATTGCCGGTACTCCGCCTCGACAATTTCCATCTCAAAGATTAGGGTAAAGGTTGCCGCCATGATTGGGATTAAGGTGCTGCTGAAACTATGTCATGTAAAAACATATCATCTAAAAACAGGTCGTCCGTTTGTCACGTCGAGCAAACCTACTGGTTTTCACCGCTGTTGCCTCATCTGGAAAGTCGCTCAACCTGGCACAGCCGTCAGGCGTATAAAACGCATACCCACCCGCAGTTCTCCATCGGCGCGATTGAACAAGGAGGAACGCGCAGCCATTACCGGGGGCAGCAGCACCTGCTACAGGCCGGCGATCTGATCCTCATCGATCCCCATCAGCCGCACAGCTGTAATCCCCTGCCGGGGCAAACCCGCAGCTATCATATGCTCTATCTGGATACGGCGTGGTGCCTGCAACAACTATCCAGACTTTGTGGTCATCCCGTAACATCGCTGCACTCGCGTGGTGTTGTTCTGCAAGATCCGGCACTATTTACCCGTTATCAACATCTGATCGCCCAACTTCATCAGGGAGACATTGCCGCCGCCGAAAAAACGCTGCATCACCTCATCACTCCCATCCTGCAACAATATTGTCTCCCGGTGGAACCGGCTCCGTATTCATCCTTTCCCCCGGAACCCACATACCATACGACGACACGCTACGTGCGCCAGCGTTTGCTGAGTAACCTGCAAACGTCGCCATCGCTGGAAGCACTGGCCGCAGAGCTGAATCTGCGGCGGGAAACCATTGTGCGCCAGTTCCGTCGCGAGACAGGCGTTACGCCGATGGCCTTTCTGAATAACGCCCGCGTGGAATATGCCAAGACGTTGCTGCGTCAGGGCACGCCGCTGGCCGATGCCGGGTATCAAAGCGGTTTTTGCGATCAGAGCCATTTCCACAAGACATTCGTTCACTATACGGCAGCAACGCCCGGGCAATACCGGCATTCGCGATCAATATTTGACAATAAATAGCCCTGCCGATTGCCTAGACTGACCCCGATTATTTTTCGAGGTCACAGGTATGATACTTATCAGTACATTATTTCCCGCTAATTTTCCGGCACTGGCATTGGCTCACTTTGTGGCGCTGTTGAGCCCGGGACCCGATTTTTTCTTATTGACCGCCTACGCTATCCGCTATCACTTGCGCGGCAGCGCCGGTATCTGTCTGGGCATTGCATTGGGGAACGGTATTTATATTTTGCTCGCGACGCTCGGCTGGGCGGGCATTCAGCACTCGCCACGGCTATTTAGTCTGATTGAACTGAGCGGCGCCTGCTATCTGCTGTGGATTGGCTATCAACTGCTGAAAAGTCGTTCATCACCGCAACTCCAGCCTGTTCGACAAACAGAAACGCCCCTGACGTTGGGTCGGCAAATGCTGCTGGGTCTGGGTTCTGCGTTACTCAATCCTAAAAACATGCTGTTTTACATCAGCCTGATGACCACAATTCTGGGGCAGAATGTCACGGCCACGCAGCAGATCGTTAGCGGCGGCTGGATGTTTTTCATCGTACTCGGCTGGGATTTGTTGATTGCGGCGCTGATTACACGCCCATTGGTACAACAACGGCTTCAACGTTATCTGAACATCATTGAACGCGGCGCAGGGGTTGTTTTGATCTTCTTTGGCCTGATTCTGCTGTTTCATCGTTAAGTGACGTCCACGCCTTGTTTCACCCGCTGAAGGCTTTATAATCCGTGGCAGTTAACAAAAGGATAACCTGATGAGTTTAAGCAAACTGGGTATTATCGGGCTGTTCGCGCTGTGTGCCATCGGCGGGATCGGCGGCGTCATGCTGGTGGGGTACATCATTATTGTTCACGGCGGTTGACCGTTGCCCGCAACATCAACGACCGTGTCAGCATTTATGCGCCGCGGGCATGGTCAATCTGAAATTGTTCCCAATAGGCGGGAATGCGTGAGAAGGTCAGCCGGAACCAGGCCGTGAAGCGTTCCGGTGACCTATCCATACTTTGTTTGATCTGTTCCAGCGATAGATATTCATAGCCCGCCGCCTCTTCAGGATTAACCAGGGGAACGTCATCGGTTATACCAAAATAGACATGCCCCAACTCATGTTCGGTGAGTCCATTATCCAACGGTAATCGGTAAGTCAGCGTAAACATGGGAGTAAGCGGGCAACGCAATCCCATTTCCTGATACAGCCGGCGATGCGCAGCCTGCACTGTCTCTTCTCCCGGCGCGGGATGGCTGCAACAGGTATTACTCCATAATCCACCGCTGTGATATTTGTCTTCCGCCCGTTGCTGAAGCAGCAATTGCTGACGGGAGTTGAACACATAAACGGTTACGGCACGGTGTAATAATCCTTTCTCGTGCGCTTGCTGCTTTTCCATCACGCCAGTTGGCTGATCGGTTTCATCAATCAGAATGACTTCCGTCAACGGCATACTGCTCTCTCTTCACTACATAGTCGTACATGATATAACACGCCGCCGGTTAATACCGGCGGTGCGGCTGAACCGACATCATTATAACAACGATTGACGGCTGCGCTGGCAACGCATTGATTATAGCAGCGTGAAACGCTGGCTGTTCAGGCGCTGCGAATCCAGGCCGATCAATACATAAAATGCGCCAGGTTCAACCACCTGCTGCATGTCGGCATTGTAGAACTTCAGCGCCTCCTGCTCGATCGGGAAACTGATGGTGCGGGATTCACCCGGTTGCAGCATGACTTTCTGAAAACCGCGCAGCTCTTTCACCGGACGGCTGATCGATGCCACCACATCATGCAGGTACATCTGCACCACGGTTTCCCCGGCCCGATCGCCGGTATTTTTTACCGTGACGCTGGCCGTCAACGCGCCATTACGTTTCATGGTCTGACTCGACAACCGCACATCCGAAACGCTGAACGTGGTGTAGCTCAAACCATATCCAAAGGGATAGAGCGGCCCATTGGCTTCATCGTAATAGTGGGATGTGTATTTGCCAGGGTTTGCCGGCGAATAAGGACGACCTGATGGCAAGTGGTTGTAATAAATCGGAATCTGTCCAACAGAACGCGGGAAGGACATCGGCAGTTTACCGGAGGGGTTGTAGTCGCCGAACAGAACATCAGCGATCGCATTTCCCCCCTCCGTACCGCTGAACCAGGTTTCCAGCAGCGCATCCGCCTGTTGGTCTTCACGCACCAACGCCAGTGGACGGCCATTCATCAGTACCAGAACCAACGGCTTGCCCGTAGCTTTCAATGCCGCAATCAGGTCACGCTGGCTTTGTGACAGATCGATATTGGAACGGCTTGAGGCTTCGTGCGCCATACCTGCCGCTTCCCCCACCACCGCAACCACGACATCGGCTTGCTTCGCCGCCTGAACCGCCTCATCAATCATCGCCTGTGGAGGACGTTTATCGACCTGCACCGCCTCTTCATATTGATTCAGGAAATCGATAATCCCCTGATGGTTGCTGACGTTAGCGCCTTTGGCATACAGAATAGTGGCGTTGTTGCCGACGGTATTCCTGATCCCCTGATAGACGGTGATGGTTTGTTTAGTCACGCCGGCAGCGGACCAACTCCCCATGGTATCGCGCTTGCTGTCAGCCAGCGGCCCCACAACGGCAATGGTGCCCTGTTTCTTCAGCGGCAACGTTTGCAGCCGGTTTTTCAACAGAACCAGACTTTTACGCGCGATCTCACGAGCTTCCAGACGATGCAAGCGGCTTTCCGCATTGGTATCCGCCGGATCGGCGCCCGCAGGCCCCAAATGACGGTATGGATCGGCAAATAATCCCATATCGTACTTCACATTCAGTACCTGACGGCAGGCATCATCGATCTCCCGCTCGGTGACGGCCCCGCTTTTCACCAGTTCCGGCAGATAGCGGATGAAATATTCATCGCTCATGCTCATACCGACACCGGATTTCAGCGCCAGACGCGAAGCATCACGCGGGTCGCCCGCCACGCCGTGTTTAATCAACTCCTTGATCGCGCCGTGATCGGTAATGGTGATCCCTGTGAAATGCCACCGATCGCGCAAAATATCTTTCAGCAACCAGCTGTTTGACGTTGCCGGCGTACCGTTGATGGAGTTCAACGCCACCATCACCCCGCTGCTGCCGGCATCAATAGCGGCTTTATAGGGGGGCATATAATCCTGAAACATGCGTTGCGGGCTCATGTCCACCGTGTTGTAGTCGCGGCCGCCTTCCACCGCGCCATAAAGCGCATAGTGTTTTACGCTGGTCATCAGCGAATGACGGGCAGTAACGTCATCCCCCTGAAACGCTTTGACCACCACGCCCGCGATTTTGCTGGTGAGCCAGGTATCTTCGCCGAAACCTTCAGACACCCGGCCCCAACGAGGATCGCGGGTAATATCGACCATGGGCGCCCAGGTCATATTCAGACCGTCTTCCGTGGCTTCATAAGCCGCCACGCGCGCGCTTTTGGCAATCGCGTCCATATCCCAACTGGAGGCCAGTCCCAGTGCGATCGGGAAAATGGTTCGCTGACCATGCACCACATCATAAGCGAAAAACAGTGGAATTTTCAGGCGGCTGAGCTGCATCACCTGATCCTGCATCATGCGAATATCAGGACGCGTTACCGTATTAAAAATCGCGCCGACCTGACCGTTCCTGATCATCTCGCGAATTGCTTTTTTGGGATTATCCGCCCCGACGCTGATCAACCTGAGCTGGCCGATTTTTTCGTTCAGCGTCATTTTTTTCATTAAATCAGAAACAAAGGCATCACGCTGTTGATGTGACGGTGTCACCGATGCCGGTACAAATGGCGTGTCCTGTGCAAAAACCGGGTTACAGACAAGCCCAATTGCGATAGTCAGTGAAGTAAGCCAATTCATTCTTTATACAAACCCAAACGTTCCAGGCACCAGGAAGCGTCACTGAAGCACAAGACAGGTTGAAGATAAGTCAGCAACTGCGCCATAAAATCTGGCAAAGTGAAGGCCCGAACCCGACATTCACCTACAACGCCAACGCACTTAAATACACCGCGCGTAATCATAGTGTATTTATTTACGTTTCATTTAATAAAAACTGTAAGAATAATGCGATACGTTGCGCAGAATAAAAATTCTTCTTCGCCGTGCCCAACAAATTTCGAATGACGGAAAGACAGCAGGCGCGATGACCCGCAGGATGATGTGACTTCTTTATATTTCGTATTCCTGACGAATCTGTTCCGCCCATCGTTGCGCCGCCTCAGCTAGGGTAAAAGGCGGCGACTGAAGAAACTTGCCGTCCACCAGCACAAACGCCACGTATTTCCTCCGTACTATCCAGACATCACTAAATCCTTCAACGCGCTCGGGATGTAACGGCGGCGCGGGCTCAACGCGCGGTTGGTAAGTTAGTACAGGGCGATTTTGTTGACGCAATGGTTTCATAGGCAATGCAAAACGAACAAGTGAACAACCTCATCATGATAACGGATCAACAGGGTATACGTCGTGTTTTACGACACGCCTGCCGTTCCGCCTCATCGTGGGAGATAAATAGCCATCCGCCAGCAGGGACCGCGTATTGTTCTATAGTTAGAAGGGTCTTTAACATAATCATCTTGTTCAATATAAAAACAGGAGTCGAGTTCAATGTCGAAAAAAGATAAACCCGCGTTAAAACACGTGGCGCCGGTTCATGATGCTAACCAGGCAAAGCCCGGGTTAGGCTCTTTGGCTCCCAAAGATAGCTCTCATCGTCCGTCGGCCAAACCCACTCCCCCCGGCGCGGAACCAACCGCATCCGGCAGTGCGAAAAACCCGAAAACCACTAACGAAAAGCTGAAGTCGCTCGATCCGCTGCGCAAAAACGGTGACCAGTCACCGCTGACGACCAATCAGGGCGTACGCATCGCGGACGATCAGAACTCATTACGTGCGGGTTCGCGCGGGCCTACGCTGCTGGAAGATTTTATCCTCAGAGAGAAAATCACCCACTTTGACCATGAACGTATTCCCGAGCGTATCGTACACGCCCGCGGTTCGGCGGCGCATGGTTTTTTCCAGCCGTACAAAAGCCTTGCGGATATTACCAAAGCCTCATTCCTTGCCGATCCCGATAAAATCACGCCGGTATTTGTCCGGTTTTCTACCGTACAGGGCGGTGCGGGCTCGGCGGATACCGTACGTGATATTCGCGGCTGGGCAACCAAGTTCTACACCGATGAAGGAATATTTGACCTGGTCGGCAACAACGCCCCCATATTCTTTCTTCAGGACGCCCATAAATTCCCCGATTTCGTCCATGCGGTAAAACCCGAGCCGCACTGGGCCATCCCGCAGGGGCAAAGCGCTCACGACTCGTTTTGGGACTACGTTTCATTGCAACCGGAAACGTTGCATAACGTAATATGGGCGATGTCCGACCGTGGCATTCCCCGCAGCTACCGAACGATGGAAGGCTTTGGCATCCATACCTTTCGACTGATCAACGCCAAAGGAAAAGCCACTTTCGTTCGCTTCCACTGGAAACCGGTAGCCGGCAAAGCCTCACTGGTCTGGGATGAAGCGCAGAAGCTGACCGGGCGCGATCCGGATTTCCACCGCCGCGACCTGTGGGAAGCGATTGAGGCCGGCGACTACCCGGAATACGAGCTGGGATTCCAGCTTATTCCTGAAGAAGACGAGTTTAAATACGATTTCGATCTGCTCGATCCGACGAAACTCATCCCTGAAGAACTGGTGCCGGTACAACTGGTAGGCAAAATGACGCTCAATCGCAATCCGGATAACTTCTTCGCCGAAAACGAGCAGGCAGCATTCCACCCGGGGCATATCGTACCGGGGCTGGATTTTACCAACGACCCGCTGTTGCAGGGGCGTTTGTTCTCTTATACCGATACGCAAATCAGCCGTCTTGGCGGGCCGAATTTCCACGAAATTCCGATCAACCGGCCGGCTTGCCCGTACCACAACTTTCAGCGCGACGGCATGCACCGCATGGATATCGACAGCAATCCGGCAAACTACGAACCCAACTCCATTAACGACAACTGGCCGCGGGAAACCGAGCCGGCGCCGCAGCGCGGCGGTTTCGAAAGTTATCAGCAACGCATGGAAGGCCATAAGATCCGCGAGCGCAGCCCATCGTTTGGCGAGTATTATGCGCACCCCAGACTATTCTGGCTGAGCCAGACGCCGGTTGAGCAACAACATATCGTCGAGGCTTTCAGCTTTGAATTAGGTAAATTGGTGCGTTCGTACATCCGCGAACGCGTTGTCGATCATCTTGCCCATATTGATGGCTCACTGGCCCGGCAGGTGGCTGATAATCTTGGCATTGCGTTGACCGATGAGCAAAAGCGCATAGCCCCGCCCAAAAACGTCAACGGTCTGAAAAAGGCGCCAAGTCTGAGCCTGTACGATACGCCAAATGCTTCAGTAAAAGGCCGTACCGTGGCGATCCTGCTGAATGGAAACACCAGTTCCGCAGACGCACTGGCCATCGTTAAAGGGCTTCAGGCGCAGGGCGTTTATTGCAAGCTGCTCTATTCGCGAGCGGGCCAGGTGACCACCGATGACGGTTCGGTATTACGCATCGCCGATACCTTTGCGGGTTCGCCTTCGGTGAGCGTGGACGCGGTGATGGTTCCGGGCGGGGAAATAAACACCATTATCAACAGCGGGGATGCCATCTACTATCTGCTTGAAGCCTACAAGCATCTGAAAGTCATCGGTCTGGCAGGCGATGCGCGCCAATTTAAAGCCAAACTGGGTTTGGACAAAAAAAGTGAAGCAGGCATTATTGAAGCCGATACCGCCGCAGGAGACTTTATGAAGGATTTCCTCAAGGCGTTGAGCGAGCACCGCGTCTGGTCACGCAGTAAAAAAATCGCCGGCATTCCCGCGTAAACAGGCGATAACCCGGCGTATTCAGACCATTGACAACACGTTCATTCACCACATAGGAACCAACGCCGTCATTCCTGCTCAGGAAGGAATCTTCATGATATCAACGCGTTATCTGAAGCCCCCCCACCTTCGCGAGGATGACGGCAGTGTTCGGCAGTTTTGTCATCAACCTCGCGTATTTTCCCCATTCAAACAACGCCAGCTTTAACGCGCCGTGCTCAACGCCTTATCCAGCGCGCCAACCAGCCAGTCGATATCCTGCTCCTGGAAGGCCAACGGCGGACGCAGTTTCAGCACATTGCCGTGCGGCCCCGCCACCGAGGTCAGAACGTGGTCGGCACGCAGCTGTTCAATGACATCCAGCGCCAGCTGCTTGTCCGGCGTTTTTGCCTCACGATCGCTGACCAGTTCAAACCCGATGAACAACCCGGCCCCGCGGACATCACCGACACAATCGTGACGATCGGCCAGCTGTGCCAGCTCACGACGCAGTTTTTCACCGACGACGCGACTATGTTCCTGTAGATTTTCCTCGCGGATCACGCTCAGAACCGCCTGTGCGGCGGCAATGGATACAGGGTTGCCGCCAAACGTATTGAAGTAGGGAATCTCATCACTGAAGGCCGCCAGCACATCGGCTTTTGCCAGCAGTGCGGACACCGGAATGCCGTTGCCCATGGGTTTACCCAAAGTCACCACATCCGGGACGATATCGTGGCGGGCAAAGCCCCAGAAACTGTCACCCGTGCGCGCAAATCCGGGCTGCACTTCATCCGCGATGAAAATACCGCCGTTGGCATGCACCACGTCAATCGCCGGTTTCAGGTAGCCCGCCGGCCCCGGCAGTACCCCATCGGACGAGAAGATTGAATCCGCCAGAAAACCGGCAAACTTAATGCCGTACGCCGCCATATCATCAATTTGTTTCTGTATCTCATTGGCAAACCAGACGCCCAGATCGGCAGCATTGACGCGATAGCGATCCGGCGCGGGAACCAGACGCGTGGTAGCGGCCAGCGGTTGGCCGCTGCCCAATGCCGGCGAAGCGCCGGACGTCAGCTCACTGGTGCCATGGTAGGCTTCCCGACTAACAATGATCCCGGTGCCGCCGCTGTAGGCCCGGGCCACCCGGATCGCCAAATCGTTGGCTTCCGACCCCGTGCACATGTACATGGCTTTATTGATTTCATCAGGCACGGTGGTCAGCAAGTCTGCGGAATAATCCAGAATACGCTCGTGCAAATAGCGGGTGTGGGTATTCAGCAGGCTCATCTGCTGATGAACGGCTTCAATCACCGCAGGATGGCAGTGGCCGATGCTGGCGACGTTGTTGTACACATCCAGATATTTATTCCCGGCGGCATCCCACAGATATTGCCCTTTCCCCCGCACCAAATGCACGGGGTTGCGATAAAACAAACGATAGGATTCGCCAAGTACCTGGCTGCGCTTATCGGTCAGCTTACGAACGTCCTTATCCAGCGCATCGGCATGTTCCGCACGAAAGCTGTTGGTATCCATGATGGTTGAGCGTGTCGCCATGATGACTCCAGTTTAAATAGTAAATAACCGGGCTTTCCCCCTGCGATCAAATCGGTTAGGCCAGACGATAAAACAGCAAACCAGATTGATATGGCTATCACCATACAACAAAAGCAATAAAATACACAAACACAAAAAAACGCACTTTTTTAATGCACATAAAACACCAAAAAAGTGCAATAAATCGGCAATGAATTGTTCAAAAACCCCATTACCACTCATCCCCTGTAAATCACATTTCAACCAAAAACCATCAATTCATTGTTTTATATGAATTTAAAATAAATAACAGGCAGATAAAAATGAAATGGCATGATTAGTGCTAGAAATCCAACAATAAGCAAAAAAACGCACAAATAAGCGCGATGCGCAAAAAACACCAAAAAAACTCACGCACTGAAGGGTGCCGTCACCGTGTTAACACTTTCAGCAACCGTAAGGGGAACGCTCATGAAAAAATTCTCACTCCGCCGCACCAGCCTGATGGCCGCATTCTCGTTGGCCACGCTGGCAGGCGCCGCGCACGCAGGCACCATCACGGTGTATACCTCACTGGAAGAAGACGAAATCAAGGACTATGTGGCGCAGGCCAAAAAAGACATGCCGGATCTGACGATTAATGTACTGCGCTTGTCCACCGGCGATCTGGGGCCGCGTATTCTGGCTGAATCCCGAAATCCACAGAACGATGTGATCTGGGGATGGGCGCTGACCAACGTGATGGACCCGCGCATTTCCGCCCTGCTGGAGCCCTACACGGCCAAAGGCAGCGAGAAGCTGGGCGACACTTACCGTGCGCCGGACAATAAATGGTTCGCCGCCACCGGATATATGGCCGCCTTCTGCGTCAATACCGAAGCGCTTAAAGCCAAAAACCTGCCGGTTCCAGCCTCCTGGCAGGACCTGACCAATCCGGTTTATAAAGGCGAGATCGTCATGCCCAACCCGGTCTCTTCCGGTACTGGCTACCTGCAAATTGCCGCCCTATTACAGTCCAGGGGCGACGATAAAGGCTGGGAATTTCTAAAAACGCTGGATGGCAATATCGCCCAATACACCAAATCGGGCTCACGCCCCTGTAAGGCCGCACGTACCGGCGAGTATGCCATCGGCGTTTCGCTGGCTTTCGCCGCCATGCAGTCCATTGAAGAAGGCTATCCGGTCAAAATGGTTATCCCGAATGATGGCGCAGGCTATGAGCTGGAAGCATCGGGTTTGATGGCGGCGTCAAAAAACAAAGACGATGCCAAACGTTTCCTCGACTGGACGATGTCCAACAGCGCCGCGGCGCTTTACACCAAATATAAAGAGATCGTCACCATTTCGGGGGTTGAGCAGTCGAAAGCGGCTCAGCTAGCAGGGCTGCCCGCCGATCTGTCCTCCGTGTTGTATCCCGTCGATTTCGCCAAAAGCGCCGAAGAACGTGACGGGATTCTGGCAACCTGGCAGAAAACCATTGGCCGTTAATCGTCAAACAGGGTGATAAGAGGTAACTATCATGGCGCTGGTTATTCAGAATCTTTATAAAAGTTTTGACGGCTATGTTGCACTCGATCGGATTAATTTATCGATCGGGAATGCCGAGTTCGTCTGTCTGCTGGGCCCGAGCGGCTGTGGGAAAACCACGCTGCTGCGCATTATTGCCGGGCTGCTCAGCAGCGATGGCGGAAAAATCAGCCTTGATGGCCGCGATCTGGTGAACGTTCCCGCCCGTGACAGGGGTTTTGGGATTGTTTTCCAGTCCTATTCACTGTTTCCGCATATGACCATCGCACAAAACATCGGTTATGGGCTGAAAATCCGCCGCACGCCCGATGCCGAAATCCAGGATCGCGTGAACAGCCTGCTGGATACGGTCCGACTGAGCGGCTTTGGCGATCGGTATCCCACTCAATTGTCCGGCGGTCAACAGCAGCGCGTGGCGATTGCCCGCGCACTGGCCGTTAATCCTTCCCTGCTTCTGCTGGATGAGCCGCTCTCGGCGCTGGATGCGCGGGTACGAGCCGGCTTACGGCAGGAGCTGCGCGAGGTGCAACAGCGGCTGGGGATCCCAACGCTGATGGTGACGCACGATCAGGAAGAGGCCATGAGCATGGCGGACAAAATTGTCTGTATGCATGGCGGGCGTATTGTGCAGGAAGGCACGCCGCGAGAGCTGTATACCAGCCCACGAACCCGCTTTGTGGCGGAGTTCATGGGACATAGCAATCTGCTGTCCCGATCCACGGTACAGGAATGGATGCCGGAGCTGCTTCACACCGCACAGCATGACGGTCTGCCGGATAACGCCGAGCTGTTTATCCGCCCGGAACGCATCACGCTCCATAAAGCGCCCGACGCAGAAGGCCAGGTGATCAACACCAGCTTTCTGGGCAGCATTCAACGGGTACAGGTGCTGTGGAAAACGCAGCCGCTGTTAGTTGAAACCAGCAGCGCCGTCAGTTGGTTACCCGGTGACAGCGTTAATCTTTCCATCGCCGCGCAAGATTGTGCCTGGGTGCAAGCATGAGTCTATCCCTTCTCCCTCCTCAAACCGCCGGCGATCGCTGGTTATCACGCCTGTGCCTGTGGCTGCCGCTCGCCGCCCTGCTGGCTTTTTTCGGTATTCCGATGCTGAGCATCGTATGGCACAGCCTGATTGACGATCGAAGTGGCGCCTTCGGTCTGTCGAACTATCTGGCGCTGATGGATTCTCCCGGCATCTGGCGGGCAACGCTGAACAGCCTGCTACTGGGCGTGGTGACAACGCTGGTGACACTGGTTCTGGGCTTTATTGTCGCCTATGGGTTGGAATGCACGGCCATGCCCGCCAAACGTTTCATCGCTTTCGCCACATCGCTGCCGGTGCTGGCGCCGTCGTTGGTACTCGGGCTGGGATTGATCTTCCTGCTGGGGCGAAACGGGATTGTCGGCAACATGCTGGGCGTCCGGCTGGATATTTACGGCTTTTGGGGCCTGCTGATTGCCAACGTA
Organism: Brenneria roseae subsp. americana; assembly: GCF_003115815.1. NCBI lineage: Bacteria > Pseudomonadati > Pseudomonadota > Gammaproteobacteria > Enterobacterales > Pectobacteriaceae > Brenneria > Brenneria roseae. The sequence goes on from NZ_QDKJ01000013.1 coordinate 23,140, forward strand.
CTGTACGCCCTGCCGCAGGCGATCCTGATCGTTCGCGCGACGCTGCGCCACAGCGATGCCCGCCAATACGAAGCGGCTAATGTGCTGGGCGCCACCGACTGGCGACAGTTTATTGATATCACGCTGCCCGGCGTCCGCTATGGCATTCTGAGCGCGGCGTTTGTTGTATTCACCATCACCATCACCGACTTCGGCAACGCGATAGTGATCGGCGGTAACTTTTCGGTATTGGCGACTGAAATTTATAGCCAGGTCAGCGGACAGATGAAGTTTGGTATGGGCGCCGTGGTCGGTATTTTACTGCTGCTGCCCGCCGCCGCCGCTATCTGGATCGAACGAGCCGCCGCCCGCCGCCAGAAAATGATCGGCACGCACGCCGTCATTCCACATGTGGCTCAGCCGTTACGCACCCGCGATATCTCTTTCTATCTGGCGACCATGACCATTGCGCTGGCGATCGTCATCGTGATTGTCACCGTCGTGATTGCCAGCATGATCCGGCTGTGGCCGTACCGTCTGGATCTGACGCTCAGGCATTACGATATCGACCTCGCCGGAGGCTATGCGCCGCTGTGGACATCGATCTGGATCTCGGCGCTGGCCGCAATGATTGGCACCGTTCTGTTGTTCCTGCTGACGTTCGGCATCCGTCGTCAGCCGGGCAGGAGCGCCAACTTCGCCGCGCTGCTCAGCGCGCTGCCAGTGGGCGTTCCCGGCCTGGTATTAGGTTTGTCCTACGTTTTTACCTTCAACAGCGCCGATCTGCCCTGGGGAATGCTGTACGGCTCCGCCATTCTGGTGGCGTTGTGTAATTACTACCACTATCACACTCAGGGCTATACCACGATGATGATGGGAATGCGCAACGTACCGAATGCCATGGAAGATGCAACAACCGTGTTAGGCGGCGGCGTGGCGCGCATTCTGCGCGATGTCTACCTGCCCGCCATGCGCGTCACGTTAATCTCTGTCGCCATGTTCCTGTTTATGCGCTCAATGGTGACGCTATCCGCCGTAATTTTCCTGGTGACGCCGTCACTGCCACTGGGCGCCGTCACCGTTATGCGGCTGGATGAAGCGGGTTTCACGTCGCAGGCAGCGGCCTTTTCTACATGCATCATGGGGATTGTGGCTATAATGGCGTTGCTTCTTCATACCCTGACGGGGAAGCAGAATAAATAGCCGCCGTCTGCTCCGTTAATCCAGAGAATCGATATTCATGTTAGAAGAAACGCGCTTACATCGCATACGGGCCCTGTTGTCCACGTTGAACCGGGTCAGTACCGAGAAAATCATTCAGCACCTCGGGGTATCAAGAGAAACAGTACGGCGCGACATCCTGAAACTGGAAGCCATGGGCGCATTGCGCCGCGTTCATGGGGGTATTGTCGCCACCACGCTGGAGCCGGAACCCCCTTTATCCGTTCGTAATACGGTGCGTGAAAAAGAAAAACAGGCCATTTCCCGCGCGGCGGTGCAGCAGTTAAAAGCCGGGCAAACGCTGTTTATCGATGCGGGGAGCACCACATCGCTGCTGGCTGATGAATTGTTGTCGATGCCCGGCATGACGGTCATCACCAATAGTCTGAACGTGGCGCTCAAGCTGACCCCGGCGGAAACCACGCTGCGCCACGAGGTCATTCTGCTTGGCGGGCATATGGGACCATCCGTTCAGGCGACCAGCGGCGATTTAACCATCCGCGAACTTCAGCGTTACCGGGCCGATGTCGCCCTGCTGTCTCCCGTCGGCATTGCCAGCGCGTCGGGGGCCAGCAGCTTTGCCTACCATGAAGCGGCGATTGCCAGCACCATGGTGCAGTACGCCAAGACACGGATTATTCTGGCGGATAACAGCAAAATTGGCGTTACCAGCCGGGTGATTTACGCCACGCTGGCTGAAATCGATATCATCATCACGGATGCCGCATCGGCCGCCAAACCCGATCTGGCTCCGCTTCAGGCGCAATGCCAGCAAATCATTCTGGCTTGATCTTACGCCACCTACGCCCGGCGATCGGGCGTAGGTGGCGTCCTGCGATATTTTTTGATTTAAATTAATAATCAGCGATGTTTTCCGGCGTTTTTCATGCTAATGCTACGCTTCGGTTAACGTAAGGAATCTCAGACATCATGTATCAATTGTATATTGCCAATAAAAACTACTCGTCCTGGTCGCTACGCCCATGGGTACTGTTGAAAACACTTTCAATTCCTTTTGAGGAGAAGAAAGTCGCGTTTGCTCCCGGCGCGACCCAGGCGGCATTTAAGGTTTTTTCACCAACCGGCAAGGTTCCCTGCCTGATTGATGGCGATATCACCGTCTGGGATTCACTGGCGATTACTGAGTATGTCGCAGAAAAATATCCGCAGGTCTGGCCTGCTGAGGCAAAAGCACGCGCCTGGGCCCGCTGCGCCGCTGCGGAAATGCACGCTGGCTTCACCGCTCTGCGTAATCAGTGCGCCATGAGCTGTGGCGTGACGGTGAAGATGAACGCGATATCTCCTGCGCTCAACAATGAAATCCAGCGTATTAACACCCTGTGGCAGGAAGGCTTAACGCGATTTGGCGGCCCGTTTCTGGCTGGAGAGCAATTTTCGGCGGTGGATGCATTCTTTGCGCCTGTGGTGTTCCGTATCAGAACTTATCAGCTGCCGGTATCACCAGAAGTCAGCGCCTATTGTGAACATATGCTGTCACAACCCGCGATGCAACACTGGCTGGAAGCCGCGCTGGCAGAAACCTGGCGCGAACCCTCACATGAAGAAGATGTCGCCAGCGCGGGCGTGATTATTGAAGATTTGCGGGCGCAGGAGTAACGATAACGCGTTGTTACTCCCACTCAGGCGTAAAAGAAAGCGAGGCGATAACGGCATTAATCGCAAAGAGATATCTGCTTACTCCGACTCCACACTCGCCATACTTTGCGGCTGTCGTGACGCCAGCGCTTTCTGTTTTTTATAGCTCAGCGCCGCAGCGGGAACCGCGGTGATCTTTCCGCTTTCCAACCAGTTTCGCAGCCGGCTGGCATCAGCAAAATGGGTGTACTTGCCAAAGGCATCCAGCACCACCAGCGCAACCGGGCGCTGATTGATCATCGTCAGCATCACCAGGCAATGGCCCGCCTGATTGGTAAAACCGGTTTTGGTTAACTGAATATTCCAGTCCGGTTTATAAACCAGATGGTTGGTATTTCTGAACGGCAAACTATAGGCAGGACGCAGGAAGGTCGCCGTTTTCTCATGCGTGGTGCTGAGCTGGCTGAGCAACGGGTACTGCTTGCTGGCAATCAGCAGCTTGGTGAGATCGCGGGCGGTCGAAACATTATTAATCGACAGTCCGGTCGGCTCCACGTAACGAGTGTGCGTCATCCCCAATGATCGGGCTTTGGCATTCATGGCATTGATAAAAGCCTGATAACCGCCGGGATAATGATGAGCAAGGCTGGCGGCCGCACGGTTTTCCGAAGACATCAGCGCCAGCAGCAACATATCATGGCGACTGATTTCACTATTTAATCGCACGCGCGAATAGACGCCCTGCATCTCTTTGGTCTGACTGATATCAATGGAAATCACTTCATCCAATGGCTGGTTCGCATCCAGCACCACCATCGCCGTCATCAGTTTGGTCACTGAGGCGATCGGCACCACCACATCCGGATTCGTTGAATACAAGATGTGGTTATCACGTAAATCCACCACCATCGCACTACCAGAAGCAATCTCCTGCTGGACGGCAGGCGCTGGCCTGGCGGATTCCTTTGCGATAACCGCAGGAATAATCACAGCATTGGTTGACAGCAGCAACAGGCCAAACAAAGAAGCTCTAAACGTTTTACTCATTATTCAACAACTTAAACAGTAATCTGTTAAATGAAAAGAGATAGGCCGTCGCATTATAATTTACCGTCACTTGCCACGCACTCACACAGCAGAAAAAGGTTTGTGACAAAGTTTAACAAGCCGTTGAAGGTTTCCCTGCTCCATGCGATACGGCATCAAAATCAGCCAGGCGCGGACAGCAAGAACAACGAGCGATATCAAGAGTGAGAAATGTTCAATCCGCGCTTCTGGCTTAGCAAACGCAGACTGATACCCCAGAATATCCCGGCGGTTATCCCACCAGATGCACCCGATAGCGTGCTGAAAAGCACGTCGTGCGTCAACGCGGGGAAACGGGCCTGTTGCAGGGAAAAGTAAAAACGCGTACAGAAAGTCAACAACATCAGTACCAGCGGCCACGACGAACCATTGCGCTGGAAACACCGTTCATCCGGCAGATAGACGCCCGCATTTTTACCTCCCCACCAGCCGATCGCCACACCCAGTATTAACGTCAGCACAAAACCGACCGCCACGACGTCAGGTGACGTCGGCGCATTAAAAATGGAGGCGATGCCCCAGCACAGAAAAAGACCGGGGACGATCAGCATATGCGGCAGCGATTGCCGTCTTGTCTGGCGGGCTTTGAGCCCGGCATAAATCAGATAGGCCAAGACTCCCCACACCCAGTAGGGCGTGTGATTAACCAGCATCAGTATATTTTCCATTAATGACGGTTCCGGTTTTATGAATGCACCGTATCATACGCCTGTCAGAGGCGCTGTCACCGTCTGCGCGACGCGGGAGACATCTTCTGACGGACAGACCGCCGGTGCCGCCCCATCCATGGGGCTCGCCCTGACGGACCAGCGATTATTCCTTCACCGTATCTTCCAGTTGAAAACGTCCCAACGGGTTCTGATTGAAGCCTTTGATGTTTTTACGGCTGACGTTACGGTACGGGCTGTAGTACAGATCGATCCAGTTCACGTCGGCTTTTGCCATCTTCTGCAAATCAATGTACATCTGCTCACGTTTCTGCGGATCCATCTCAACGCGGGCCGCTGCCACCAGCGCTTTCACCTTATCATTCTGGTAGTGGGTCATGTAGTTGTTGTTGGCGTCATGCCCCAGCACAAACGTGGTTTTCTGGTCGGGGTCGAGAATATCGTTGGTCCAGTACATCACTGAAATATCGTATTCTCCCGCAACCAACATATCCCAGCTCTGGCTGGGATCGACTTTTTGCAGGTTCACCGTCACGCCAGCTTTCGCTAACTGCTGCTGCAACAGAATCGCGATTTGCTCGTCAACCTCATCGCCTGCGTTCACCACGTAATTTAATTTCAAGCCGCTGGCGCCGGCGTCCGACAGCATTTGCTTCGCTTTCTCAGGATCGTAAGGGCGGCGCAGGTTATCCGCATAGTGATACAGCGCTCCGGCTGGAATATAGGAATTCGCCACGCTGCCATAACCAAAGGTCACCGTTTTCACGATGGCGTCTTTATCAATGGCGAAATCCAGCGCCTGCCGAACTTCTGTTTTTGCCAGCGCGCCATGCTCGTGGTTGATCAGCAGGTGATCCTCACGGGTAGAACGATCCAGATCCACCGTCAGGTTCGGGTCTTTCTGCAACGACTCGATACGAGAGAACGGCACCGATAGCGCGGCATCCAACTCCCCGGCCTGCACTTTCAGCATGCGGGTATTATCATCCGGCAGCGTCAACCACTCTACGCCGTCCAGACTGACGCGATCCGCCTGCCAGAAATACGGATTCTTCACCAATACCACTTTCTCGCCGCGCGTCCACTCTTTCACGCTGAATGCACCGGAACCCATCGGTTTTTCTGCAAACGCTTCCTCGCCTTCGGCTTTCAGCGCCTTCTCCGAAATCACCGACGCATTCGGTAAAGCAAGCTGCGACAGGAACGGCGCCGACGGCGATTTAAGCGTAATCACCAGCGTATGAGGATCGGGTGCTTCCGCTTTATCAATAATGCTGTAAGAATCACGCCACAGCGACTCGCTGTTATCGCGGATACGCAACAGGCTGAACGCCGCATCGCTGGCGGTCACCGGCGTGCCGTCGGAGAACCTGGCGTCACGGATCTTCAGAGTGTATACCTTGCCATCCTGAGAAATGCTCCAGCTTTCCGCCAATCCCGGCTCCAGTTTGGTGCCGCTGTTGTCTACCCGTACCAGTGGGTCAAATACGTTGGAAAACACCCAGTTATCGGCGTTCTGCGCCGATTTGATCGGATCAAAGGTGGTGCTGTCTTCACGACGACCGATCGTCAGTATTCCGGCAGCCTGAGCCATTTCGCTGACGGCGCAGAGCGACAGCAGCAGACCGGCAGCGGCGACGTTAAAGTGCTTTTGCTTCATTTCGTTTTCCCTCAGTCAACGGATACACCCAATCACCTCCGCTGCGCTCAAGTACGCAGGCAAAGGCATGGTCGGCAACATGCCGGATTTCTGGCGTCGCACCCTGACGGCACGACGGTGTGGCATAAACACAGCGGGGATGAAACGCACAGCCGGCGGGCAACGACACCGGGCTGGGCGGTTCCCCCTGCAAAGGGTTGGCGGGCAGCGGCCGATCGGGGTCGATTTCCGGGATCGCCGCTACCAGCGCGGCGGTATAAGGGTGACGAGGCGTGGTAAAAACCGCCTCAGTCGGACCTTCTTCAACGATACGGCCCAGATACATGACGGCCACGCGGTCGCACAGACGACGGACGATCGCCAGATCGTGGGCAATAAACAGGATGGCCAATCCCATCTTTTCCCGCAGATCCATCAGCAAATTGATAATCTGCCCCTGAATCGACACATCCAGCGCGGCGACGCATTCATCAGCCACAATCAAACGCGGTTCCAGCGCCAGTGCGCGCGCGATCCCCGCACGCTGACACTGCCCGCCGCTCAGCCCTTGCGGACGCCGGCTGGCCTGTTCGGGACGCAGACCGACCAGCTTCAGCAATTCACCGACCCGTTCGGGGATGGCGGATGGCGGCGCTTTTCGGTGAACGCGCAACACTTCGGCAATACTTTCACCAATGGTTTGCCGTGGATTCAGCGACGCAAAGGGATCCTGAAAAATCATCGCCGTTTGCTGACGCAAGCGGGCAATGTCACTTTTCAGTCCGCCGGTAATCAGATGTCCATCAAAACGCACCCGCCCCGCGCTGGAAGACTCCAGATGCAGAATGGCCCGCCCCAGCGTACTTTTTCCGCTGCCCGATTCGCCGACCAGCCCCAGCGTTTCCCCGGCGTGAATCTGCAACGAGACATGATTAACCGCCTGCAACTGACGTTTGCGCCAACCCAGCCCCTCGGAGACCGGAAACGTGACGCAAAGATCGTCAATATCAAGCAACGGATAAGATTGACCCGCCATTCACGCCTCCTGAGCTATCAAAGAAGACAGCGGATGATGGCAGGCCGCGCCATGCTCATTCGGCAGCATCTGCATCATCGGCTGAACGGCCCGGCAATCGTCCCCCGCGTACTGACAGCGGGGATGAAAACGGCAGCCGGCGGGAAAACGCTCGGCCAGCGGCGGCTGTCCCGGAATGGTGATCAGCCGCCCGCGACCGCCCTCACTCACTGGCTGACACTGAATCAAACCCCGGGTATAGGGATGAACGGCGTTTGCCAGCACCTGACGCTTTTCGCCAATCTCACACAGCCGGCCGCCATACATCACCGCAATCCGGTCGCAGGTTTGCGCCACCACGCCCAAATCATGGGTGATCAGGATGATGGCAATGCCCAGCCGATCGCGCAGTTCACTGAGCAGACGCAAAATCTGCATCTGTACGGTCACATCGAGCGCAGTGGTCGGCTCATCGGCAATCAGGACGGCAGGTTCGCAGGCCAGCGCGACGGCAATCATCGCCCGCTGCCGCATGCCGCCGGAAAACTCATGCGGGTAGTTGTCCACCCGCCGCGCCGGATCGGGAATACCAACCTGACGCAACCATTCGATCGCCTGTTGATGCGCTTCCCGTCGGCTGGCGGCAAAATGCAGACGGCGGCTCTCGGCAATCTGCTGTCCGATGGTCATTACCGGGTTGAGGTGACTGGTGGGATTCTGAAAAATCATCCCGATTTCCCGCCCGCGAATGCCGCTCATCTGCCGTTCACTCAAGGCCAGCAGATTGTTTCCGCGCAGCAGGATGCCGCCGCTGCTGATGCGTAGTCCTTCACCGGGCAATAAACGCATCAGCGCCCGGCAGGTGATGGTTTTGCCCGACCCGCTTTCGCCAACCAGACCAAGGATTTCCCCTTCGTTCAACGAGAGGGAAACCCGATCAACCAGCGCAACGCCCTGCCGGTTTTCGAGCGTAAGTTGCGATACCGTTAATAGCGTCATGGACGTTCTCCCAGCTTATCGCCCAGCCCATCCGCCAGCAGGCTAAATCCCATCGCCAGCAATACAATCGCCAGACCCGGGAAAGTGGTAATCCACCAGGCAGTGGTAATAAAACTCTGACCTTCCGCCACCATCACGCCCCATTCGGCAACCGGCGGTTGGACGCCCAGACCGAGGTAACTCACGGCGGCGCCATTGAGCAGCACCAGAACACAGTCGGACATGGCAAAAACCACCGAGCCGGTCAGGGCATTAGGCAACAGGTGAACAAACAGAATGCGAAAGTGGTTGTAACCGAGACTGCGCGCCGCCAGCATAAAATCGCGGTGTTTCAGCGACAGCACCTGTGAACGCACCAGACGGGCATAGGACACCCAGCCAACCATTGCCATGGCAATATAGAAACTGCTCAATCCGGGCCCAAGAATGGCGATGATCGCCAGCATCAGTACCAGAAAAGGGAATGCCAGCACGATATCAATACCGCGCATAAGCAACGTATCGACGATCCCGCCGACGTAGCCAGAGAACGCGCCCAATACCGTGCCGATGATGAAGGGAAAAATCACGCCCATTACGCAGATTTGCAGGTCGATTCGGGCGCCCCAGATCACCCGGGACAGAATGTCGCGACCAAAGTTATCCGTGCCAAACAGATGAGTGCCTCCGGGCGGCAACAGGCTGGCCTGCGAGTTTTGGGCGATAGGATCGAAGGGCGCTATCCACGGCGCAAAGAGCGCCAGCAGCAGCCAGATTGCCAAAATCAATAACCCGATTTTCAGCGTATGCTGGCGCGGTAACCAGCGGCGGAAAAATCGATGGGCCGGATTGGTCGGGATCATGTCATGGGCACGTTGTTCGGACACGACGCGCTCGGCGGGGCTCGCGATGCCGGGTTTTATCACATTCATAGTTTCACCCTTGGATCCAATGCCACCGTCAGCAGGTCGGCCAGTAAATTCACCGCCACCGTCGCCAGCGCGAACACCATCACCACGCCCTGCACCACCATATAATCACGGCTGAAGATGGCCTTAACCAACAGTTGCCCCATGCCCGGAATAGCAAAAACGCTCTCGATGACGACCGTACTCCCAATCAGCCAACCGATGTTGACCGCCAGCAGATTCACCGTCGGCACCAGCGAGTTGGGCATAACGTGTCGCCAGAAAATGCGCCGTTCGCTCTGCCCGCGCGCTTTGGCCGCCGTGACATAGTCATTTTGCAGTTCCATTAACAGGCTGGCGCGCAGGTTGCGGGTCAACACGGCGGACAATGCCAGCGCGACCGTCAGACAGGGCAACACCAGATGGTGTAACCGATCCGACCAGTCGCTGCCGTAGCCCGACACCGGAAACCAGCCGAGCGTGACGCTAAAGAGCAGGATCATCATGATGCCCAGCCAAAAGGCGGGAAAACCAAGCCCGGCCGTCGAAAACAGACGAATAAACTGATCGGCCCACCGGCCACGATGACGGGCTGCCGTTGCCGCCAGCGGAAACGTAAACAGCAAGGCAAGCAGTACGCTGCCTGCGACCAGATACAACGTGGGCTCAATGCGGGACAGAATCAGTTTCAGGGTATCCACGCGATAAACGATGGATCTCCCCATCTCGCCATGCAGCAAATTGCGGAGAAAGTAGAGATATTGCAGCCAGACCGGTTCATCCAATCCGTACTGGGCACGAATACGCGCGATCGCTTCCGGCGTACTGCGCACCCCCAGCAGAATGCGCACCGGATCGCCGGGAATGGCGCGCACCATGACAAAGGTAATCAGGCTGATGCCTAACAGCACCGGCACCAGCTGTAGCGGGCGCCAAATCAAAAAGCGGTAACGGTGCATGGTTACCCCCTGCCGGCATCGCGCTGGCGGGCAAGAAAATCCAGCAGGACCGGATAATAAGCCTGTGGTTCTTCGTAAAACGGCATATGGCTGCTATTGGGGAACACATGCAACTCCGCCTGCGGCAAGCCTTGTTTCATCTTCAGCGCACAGGCGGGCGTCAGTTCATCATGCTGTCCGGTGGTAATCAGGCAGGGAATACTGATACAGGCCAGATCGACGCTGCGATCCCAGTCGCGTAAATTACCGGTATAGAGAAATTCGTTCGGCCCCTGCATGGTGACATAAGGTCCGGCGTTGCAGTCGGACAGCGAACGCGTCACCGGAGCAGGCCAGTCATCCAGCCGACAAACATGACGGTAGTTCAGCAACGTGATCGCTGCCTGATAGGCCGGATGATCCAGTGTCCCCATCGCTTCGTGCCGTTGCATCATCGCCACCGTTTCCGGACCGAGCGCCGCCCTCAACCGGTTCAATTCCTGAATAAGATGCGGCATATCCGCAACCGTATTTTCCAGAATCAGACTGCGCAGCGCACTTTGATGGTGCAAAGCCACTTCAATCGCCAGCCACCCGCCCCAGGAATGACCAAGCAGATGCACTTTGCCCAGATTCAGCGTTTTCCTTATGGTTTCCACTTCACGCACATAGCGCTCGATCGTCCACAGCCGTTCGTCGGTCGGACGATCGGATTTCCCGGTTCCCAGTTGATCAAACGCAATCACCCGATAGCCGTGCGCCGCCAGACAGGAGTGAGCTTCACGCAGATAATCACAGGGTAATCCCGGCCCACCGTTCAGACACAGCACCACGTCATCGCCGGCGCCAAACTCATACGCCACGACGTTATAGCCATCAACTTCAATGACGTGTTGCCTGTCGGCATTGATTTCGCTCCACATATTTCCTCCAGCTCATCATGCCCGATAGATTTCAGAATGCCGTTTTCCAACGATCCGAAAAGGGGCATAGCGGTAATGGGTAATGCCATTCCTTGCTTCCTACGCTAACCGCCGCCGCAACAAAGGGGTAGTTAGTAAAAATGCTAGGTTTGTGTCCGTCAGCTAATGGCATTTTATTTGCATGCTTACTCTCAGGATTTGCAGGATCCATGCCCGAATGGAAGGGCCGCGAGCTTGTAGAGGCGAAAATGAAACTCGTAGTGAAAGAAAATGACACTCGGCCACAGAAAGCCACGCTGGACGCGGCATTCGAACACTTGTTTGCCCAAACGTCACAGCTCGGTTTCGATGCGCTGATTTATGACTACACCCCTGTACCGCGTTCCGTCGAGGGGGATTTGATTACCCCGTCGGTGCTGCGAATGAGTAATGTGCCGGAAGATATGCGCCAATTATGGTGCGAGAGCGGCTACTATCAGGTTGATCCGGTGCAGATTTACGCGCTGGAAAGCTGTGCGCCGTTTGTCTGGTCCTATCAGCGGCCAGATGACACGTCATTACGCAATGTGATCAGCGATCGGCACCATCCCGTCACGCATTACATGCGCGACAACAACATGCCCTGCGGCGCGACAGTGCCGCTGCATTTGCCGCATGGCGGATTCGTTACGGTAACGGGGATACACACCGGCGCAGAACACGAACAGGATATCAGTCAGGTATTAGCCGAACTCGGCCTGTTGGCGCACACCTTTCAGGAACAGATCTACCCGCTGTTTGATGACAGCGTGCTGACCTGTCAGCATGTGCATCTGAGCAAACGTGAACGGGAATGTCTGGCCTGGGCGGCTGAAGGGCTGACGGCCAAAGAGATCGCCCGTAAGCTGCACCGCTCCATTGCCACCGTCACGCTGCACCTTAATTCGGCGGCCCGTAAACTGGGGGCCAGCAACCGCGTTCAGGCCGTGGTGCGTGCCCTGCACTACCGGTTGCTGGATAGCTGACAATGGGAAGAGAAACCTATCTTTTTTACTAGCTGTGTCCGGTCATTCACACGTTTACCCTGAAAGCACCAATAGCGACAGGGTAAACCGTATGTACACCATTACAGAAGGCTATGCGCCTTATCTTGAGTACCAAACCTGGTATCGCATCTGCGGCGATTTGCACCATGGGCTGACGCCGCTGGTGGTGGCGCACGGCGGCCCCGGATGCACACATGATTATGTCGATGCCTTCCGGGATATTGCGCAAAGCGGCCGGGCGGTAATCCATTACGACCAGTTGGGTAACGGTCGTTCAACCCACCTGCCCGACAAGCTCGCTGACTTCTGGCGACCGGCCCTGTTTCTCGCCGAGCTGGACAACCTGTTACGCCATCTAGGTATCGCCGATAATTATGCGCTGCTCGGCCAGTCCTGGGGGGGAATGCTGGGTGCGGAACATGCCGTGACGCAACCTGCCGGGCTCAAGGCGCTGATTATCGCCAATTCCCCCGCGTCCATGGCGCTGTGGCTGTCAGCCGCCGCCAGACTGCGCAGCGAATTGCCACAAGAAGTACAGGATTGTCTGCTGGAACATGAAACCGCCGGGACATTGGACAGCGACGCCTATCGCGCGGCCTCACAGGTATTTTATCAGCGTCACGTTTGTCGCCTCGATCCCTGGCCGGAGGAAGTCAAACGCACCTTTGACGCCATGGACGCCGATCCCACCGTTTATCATGCGATGAATGGTCCGACAGAATTTCATGTTATCGGCAGTATGAAGGACTGGAGCATTATTGACCGGCTGTGCGCCATTGCCGTTCCCACGTTGTTGATTTCCGGGCGCTACGATGAAGCGGCGCCGGAAGTGGTCGCGCCGTTTGCAGAACATATCCGTGACGTTGAATGGATCATTTTTGAACAGTCCAGTCACATGCCGCATGTGGAGGAACGCGCCGCCTGCATGGCTGCCGTCAATGATTTTCTGACGCGTAAATTGTCGGACGCGGGCGGCGGCGAGGCATGAAAATAACGCTCTCCCCGCGCACGAAATCACGCTGAATTTACCCGGACGATATATCGGTAAACCGGTGCACGGATCAGATTGGGTAATCACCATTGGCCTGGGGTTTTGATTCACTTGCTATCGCATCACGATAGTGAAAACGCGATAGCAGCCGACCGTCGATGGTGATAAACCCAGGGAAAATGGCCGCCATACCGTTCAGCATGCCGGCCGTTATTGTTTCCGGTAAAAAAAATCACGTAAGCCAACGCCGCCCAACCCATGTCAGTGCGAGAACAGGCCGTCATTTTCCCGCTTTAATTTCTTTTACCGCTTCATCAGCGCCAATACGGCCGTAAGTTACAATATCCGCCAGTGAATTTCCCCCCAGACGGTTAGCGCCATGTACCCCGCCGGCCACTTCACCCGCAGCGAATAGGTTAGGGATTACGTTACCGTTCACATCCAGCACCTGTGCTTTCGTGTTAATGGCAATACCGCCCATGGTGTGGTGGATACCCGGCGTGACTTCAATGGCATAGTATTTACCGCTGTCCAGCGCAAACTTCATGCTGTCACGACCAAATTCAGCATCTTTTTTATCGTTGAAATAACCACTGTACGCTTTGATAGTCTGCGCCAGCTGTTTGCTATCAACGTTAATTGCCTTGGCCAGCTCCTCAGGCGTAGCGCCTTCAGCCACGAGCTTCTGTTTAAAATAGGTTTCGATCGTATGATTCTGTTTTAACAGCTCATCATTAAAAATCACATAGGCATGTTTACCCGGCTGTTTCAGAACATTTTGGGAAACCACATCGCGGGTTAACAGTTCATTGGTAAAGCGTTTACCCTGTTCATTAACCAGAATGGCTCCGTCGCCGCGTACCCCTTCAGAAATTAAAATCCCTTTACCGGGTACGGTTGTGGGATGGATCTGGATATATTCCATATCAACCAATTTGGCATTCAGGCCCTGCGCCATTTTAATCCCTTCACCGAGCGCCCCCGGTGCATTCGTGGTTTTAAAACCGACCAGTTTAGGATCATATTCTTTAATCATGTCGAAATTAGCGCCGAATCCTCCCGCCGTAATCATTACTTTCCTGGCGTCGATGGTGAATTCTTTCCCGTCTTTATCTTTCGCCTTAACCCCTGATACTTCACCTTTGTCATTTTTCAGGATCTCCGTGGCTGAAGTGTGGGTCCGAAGATCGATGTTTAACGCTTTCACCTTTTTGATCAGCGCGGTAGCAATAAAACTACCGGCCGGTTGTCCGCCCATCGGGCGATGGATACGGTCAACACTTGCACCACCCGCTCTGGTCACATCAGACAGTTCCGCCCCATTCTCTTTCAGGAACAGGATCGAGTCTTTGGCATGCTCAGACAGAACTTTTACCAGCTCTGGGTTATTCTTTTGCTGACCGCCCTTCATGGTGTCCTGATAAAAAAGCTCCGGGCTGTCCTCGATGCCTTTCGCTTTCTGATACTCGGTGCCTGCGGCATTTAATCCTCCCTCGGCTCGTGCGGTATTCCCCCCGGCAAACGGCATTTTCTCCAGTAATATCACTTTTGCGCCCTGATTATGCGCCTCAATGGCCGCTGACATCCCGGCACCACCCGCACCGATAATAACAATATCGGTGGTTTCGCTCTGCGCGGCGACGGAAAAAGCCAGCGCTAATGCACTTAATAATAGGATTTTTCTTTTCATGATAGATGAACCTGCATTTTGTTATTTTCAAGATGGAGTTCAATGATTGAGATGGTTTGTTGCATCATCTCCTGCTGCCAGAAATGAATGGCAGTTTCCCTTTTGCATTAGAAAATTAACAGGATGACAACATAAATAAGACATTGATGACATATTATTTCCCCGCGACGAAAAAATCAGGATAAATTCTTAATCGGCCTGACTTGCCACAGAGGAATAGCATCAAATTTAAAAACTGCCAGACGGTTCCGTACGAATTACCCGCGCGGGAATTAAGCCGTCATTGAAGAGAGTGCAATACCTTAAAAAGCGGTATGTAAATAGAAGAGGCAATCCAAACAGGATCGCATCAGCCTGCACCCCGACGATGCAGGCTGATGCGAGATGATAAAACAAACGGAATATTATTTTTTAGCTTGTTCAAGCGCTTGCTTAATTGCCTCAATCACGCCCTGGCTCGACAATGTCGCGCCCGTCACTGCATCAACTTTATCGATATCCTGTGTTTCAATCAGCTCAGGGATAACGTTATCAATTACCCCCAGCATCAACGCTTCGGTGTCTTCATGATTCACCACTTCGGCATTGGCGATTTTCCCGTCGTCGATACTGACGCTGACTTCGATCTCTCCCTCTTTTCCCTGCCCTTTTCCGGTATAGGTTCCGTCTTTATATTGTGCGACATCGCTGCTATACGCAGCCAATGAGAACGAAAACGTCAAAGCGGCCACTATGGCCGGAATCAATTTCTTCATAATTTTCCCATAAATAAATGACATCACTGCCCCAGTTGGCAGCATTAATGATAAATGACAAATAATAGAGCCACTGTGATCAACGTCCTCATTGTGGCTCCCTGCAACGAAAATCTATTGATAACTTATTATTGGCCTGCTTTGATTTCTTTCACTGCTTCAGCGGCGCCAATGCGTCCATACGTTACAATATCCGCCAGTGAGTTGCCGCCCAAACGGTTGGCGCCATGTACCCCACCCGCCGCTTCACCCGCAGCAAACAGGTTAGGGATTACGTTACCGTTCACATCCAGCACCTGTGCTTTGTTGTTAATGGCAATACCGCCCATGGTGTGGTGGATCCCCGGCGTGATTTCAATGGCATAATATTTACCACTATCCAGCGCGAGCTTCATACTGTCACGATCAAATTCACCGTCTTTTTTCGCTTTGACCGCGGCGCTGTAGGTATTGATCGTCTGCGTCAGTTGTTTGCCGTCCACGTTAATCGCTTTGCCCAGCGCTTCAGGCGTGTCACCTTCAGCCACCAGTTTTTGCTTAAAGTAGGATTTTGTCGCCTGATTCTGATTCACCAGTTCATCGTTGAAAATCAGATAAGCATGCGCACCCGGCTGTTGCAGAATGCTTTGTGACACCACATCACGGGTCAGCAGTTCGTTGACGAAACGCTTGCCGCTTTCATTGACCATGATTGCGCCATCACCACGTACCGCCTCCGTAATCAGAATGCCTTTACCCGGCACCGTTGATGGGTGAATCTGAATGTATTCCATGTCCACCAGTTTGGCATTCAGGCCCTGCGCCATTTTAATGCCTTCACCCAACGAACCCGGCGCATTGGTGGTTTTGAAATCGACCAGTTTAGGATCGTACTGTTTGATCATGTCAAAATTGGCGCCAAAACCCCCGCTGGTGATCATGATTTTTTTGGCATCGATGGTGAATTCCTGACCGTCTTTTCCCTTCGCTTTAACGCCCGTCACTTCCCCTTTATCGTTTTTGAGGATGTCGGTTGCCGACGTATTGGTGCGCAGATCGATATCCAGCTCCTTAACCTTTTTAATCAGCGCGGTGGCAATGAAGCTGCCCGCTGCCACACCGCCTGCCGGACGGTGGGTACGGTCTACGCTCGATCCGCCGGTCCGGGTCAGATCCGCCAAATCCGCCCCATTCGCTTTCAGGAAGGTCACGGAATCTTTGGCATGTTCGGTGAGGGTTTTCACCACTTCCGGGTTGTTAATATTCCGGCCGCCTTTCATGGTATCTTCATAGAACAGTTCCGGGCTGTCCGTAATACCTCTGGCCTTTTGCAGATCGGTTCCTGCCGCGTTTAATCCTGCTTCCGCACGGGCGGTATTCCCTCCGGCAAACGGCATTTTTTCCAGCAAAATGACGTTTGCCCCTTGATTGTGAGCTTCAATGGCAGCCGACATCCCCGCCCCTCCCGCTCCGATAATGACAATATCGGTCATTTCACTATGAACAGCAGAGGAAAAGGCAAATGCCAAAGCACTCAATAATAGAATTTTCTTCTTCATACTATATGAACCTATATTTTGTTATTTTTAATCAGGAATCCAAATAATTGAAATGATCGTCATTATTACTGCTTTTATACCGCCAAAATCACGTCCATCTCAACGAAATCCCAAACGCCGATTGCAATTACCTGGATCAGGCTTTACTGGCACTGATTCGATACAAACGAAAATTAATTGCGCTGTAACCACTAACAAAACAATGTCGGGAACAAGCCTACTCCAATTGCCATACAAAAATTTTAACTCGATCATATATTTATGAATTTATATCGAATAGATTCCACAATACGGAAAAGCGGTAACCACGGGGATCATTCAGGCACAAAAATAACACGGGAACAGGAGAAATAGCGGGCAATCCGCGTTACTGTAACGCGAAAGATAATGAGGAAACGGCAATATATCCGATCAGGAATAGACAAAACAAAATCGGAAGGATGTGTATTCCCTATAATACATCCCTCCATCAATTTACGGAATCAGACCAACAGAATCTATCAGCAGAATATCGATAATTCGCATTTAATTTAACAACAAAACAACATAAAAAAGACATTATTGTCATAACAGTTCATTCTGGTATAGCAACCGATTAAAAACCAAGTAATTGTCGATAAGAATGATTTTCAATATTATCCAGCGATAAGCCCAGCCGCAATGCGCATTCGACACACAGATCCCTCAACGCCTTCAACTGTGTCTCGTCATCCGTCATCACGGATATTTCGACAAAATGGCCGAGCGGCTCAATATAATCCAAAGTAATATGAAAAATATCCATAAAATAGATACTGCGTACTTTATTGATTTCGTAAAGCGATCTATACCCCAGGGTCTTCAGCATACTGTCCGTTTTCTCGAACGACTCGACATTAACGGCTTCACAGCGTCCCGCGCCAGGGCCTTTAACAATCAATAGCTTAATTCCTGACGGTTCCATGCTCCGTAGTAACATGCTGATATGTTGCTGCTGTAGGCGTTGTTGAGCATCATCATAATAAATATCATGCTCTTTATTTTCAAAAACAAATGCTTCAGGATGATGGCTAAAGAGTGTACTCCGGAAAACCACAATATCCTGAATACGGAATTTTAGTTCAACTTCATATTTCCCTGTAAAATGTTCAACCATGTTCTTTCTCCTTACTGGACTGCCTGCCAATACCCTTAAACGCCCAGCCCCAACAGCAACGCGTTTTATCAACACATTGAGCAAGGACGCTTCCCCAATACACATTCGGCAACCCGCAGATTGATCCTGATAACATCAAACTACACATCAGATAATAACCTTGCCTCGGAATCCTGCAATGGCAAAAGACCTCCGATGACCTGACGCCAGTCAAATAATCCGGGTATTGCCCAGCAGCTTTCAAGATGCAGGACAAAACGCCGTCGTTTTGAACAACGCAAGGCGTTGGCCCTTGACGGGCAAGGTTCATGCATAAGCCTCATCACGCGGCAACCGCATGTCTCCCTGGAAACTGATGGATATCAAAGGGTTGGGACGGCAATCCTCCCACAACAGAGTCATACGCTGCCTGTCGCGGCGCGCCAATACGCCGGCGTTTCCTTCACCCTGCGCGGCCAACACGGTAAAACATCTTCCGGACAGAAAAAACGGCCGCATCCTTTCACTGGTTATCGGCCGTTAATGGTCGTTGAGACGGCAAAAATCGCCAGTGCCTCACGTCGCCGCTGGCGGATAAGACATTATCGCCAGCGTATCAAAGCTATGATGATGCATGAACTCGCGCAGAATAAGCAATCTGGCGGCAAAGTCGCGCGTCAATGGAATGCCCTCCCATGAGGCTGGGCTGCCAAATATCACCTGTTCCAGCCGCTTAAACGTTCGCTCCATTTCATCCTGAGAAAGTCGCCAACCGTCGGCCTCTTCCTTTACGCCTGAAATCCGGGCGATCTCGGCTACGCCGGGATCGACGGAGAATAGCAATGAACCAGCCGGAAGGTCGTGGCGAATACCAATCACCTCATCTTCAACAGCCATGATGGCTCGTTCCATTTCGTCCGGCGTCGGCGGAAGATGTTTAAAAAATGTCTCGCCCGTCTTACCAAATCCCATCGCCAATGGCAAAACGACGGCGGGTTCCGCCTCATTACCACAAACAACCAGTGACCGCTGTTCACCAATATACAATAACGTCACGGGTACAGGTGCCGTAACCCGCTGTCTGACCTGCGCATAAGACTGACGGGCAAGGGTTTCATTTTCCATCTTATTTTTCTTCGTTAATCACGGCAGGATCGTGCTGACAGCATCGGGCGATACCGGCGATATCCGCGGGCGTGGTTCGGCAGCAGCCCCCGATCAGCTTCGCGCCTGCGGCCTGCCATGCGGGCAAATGGGCGGTCAGCGAGCAGTCGTGAGCACCATGCCGGCTCCAGGTTTTACTGGTTGCGTCGTACTGTTCGCCCGAATTGGGATAGACCACCAACGGTAACGCCGTCAGCGAAGACAGATGCGTCAAAGCAGCGGTGACCTTATCCAGCGCAATGCAGTTGATGCCAACGGCAACTATCTGAGGATAAGCATGCAATAATGACAGCACATCGCTCAACGGTGTGCCGTCACTCAGATGTTCACTGTCCCGCAAGGTGAAAGAAAACCACGCTGAAGCCTGCGGGAATTCAGTCAACAGTTCAGCCAATGCCTTGATTTCTTCAAACGACGGCATGGTTTCGCAAGCGAGGATATCGACGCCGGCGTTCAGCAACGCCGCCATACGAGGACGATGAAACGCCATCATATCGGCCTGTGGCAGCGAATAGTCGCCGCGGTATTCCGAACCATCGGCCAGATACGCGCCATAGGGACCAACCGATCCGGCAATCAGCCGTTTCCCTGCCTGACGATTGGCCTTGAGGTAATCTTCACGCGCCTGAGCCGCCAACTGTACGCTTTTTGCAATCAGCGCCAGCGACTGCGCTTCACTAAAGCCTCGAGCCTTAAATCCCAGCGGCGTCGCCTGGTAGCTGGCCGTTATCGCGCACTGCGCCCCCGCGATGAAATAATCAAGATGTACCTGATAAATCAGCTCCGGGTTTTCCACCAGAACCTTGGCTGACCACAGTGGATCGGCCAAATCGCAGCCACGCGCTTCCAACTCGGTGGCCATCGCGCCGTCCAACACGATCGTCGAGGCCGTTTCCAGCATCTCGGTGACAGGATTATTACGCAATGTCTTCTACTCCCTTCGCAAATTTACGTTTCTTCATCCACTGGATGACATCATAAGCACCACGGCCCTGCGCGACAAAGGGGATTTCACGCCACAGCGTAATTCGCCGCCCATACAGGCTAGTAAACAGACGCGTCGATTGCCCGTGCAATTTCAACAGACGTTTTCATCGCCCGGATGTCGCTGAACAATTCTGTCGCCTCGACATACTCTTTACGCAGATAGCCCAGCCACTGTTTGATACGAGCCACGTGGTACATTCCGGTATCGCCCTGCTTCTCCAGGCGGACATACTTCCGCAGCAGTTCCATGACTTCCGGCCACGGCATTCGCGGCTCGTTGTACTTAATCACCCGACTCAGGTTCGGGACGTTCAGTGCGCCTCGGCCAATCATTACTGCGTCACAGCCCGTTATCGCCAGACAATCCCGGGCACTTTGCCAGTCCCAAATTTCACCGTTGGCAATCACCGGAATGGTCAGCCGCCTGCGGATTTCGCCAATTGCCTGCCAGTTGATACGCTCCGCCCTGTAGCCATCTTCTTTGGTACGTCCGTGCACCACCAGTTCACTCACGCCAGCCTGCTGCACGGCGTCCGCAATCTCAAACTGACGTTCGCCGGAATCCCAGCCCAAACGTACTTTCACCGTGACCGGCAGGTGCGCGGGCACTGCTTCACGCATGGCTCTGGCTCCCTGATAAATCAGTTCAGGGTCTTTGAGCAAGGTCGCGCCGCCCCCGCTGCCGTTCACCAGTTTGGAAGGACAGCCACAGTTCAGGTCAACGCCGTAAGACCCCAGCTCCACGGCCCGTGCCGCATTCTCTGCCAGCCATTGCGGATATTGCCCCAGCAGTTGAACACGCACCAGCGTTCCCGACGCTGTACGACTGGCATAACGCAATTCAGGGCAAAGACGATAGAACGATTTAATCGGCAGGCGCTGATCCACCACCCGTAAAAATTCGGTGATGCACAGGTCATAATCATTAACTTCGGTCAGCAATTCCCGTACTAATGCATCGAGAACACCTTCCATTGGGGCAAGCAGAACACGCATAACGCAACTCAGTTAAAAACAGCACGCCATGGTACTGTTCATCATGAACGCAACGCAATGGGAAAACACAGGATTGCATCGGCGTTGTCATTTATCAAATACGTTATGATACCGGTCCGAATCGCAGCCTGCCGGCGCCATTGATACGTGAATGAGGAAGAAGCAAAAATCTCAGCGCGCCAGCGTCTGACGTAGCGCCGATGGCGTCTGACCGCGCTCGCTTTTGAACCGATGGCTGAGGTGGCTGGCAGAGCTGAATCCACAGGCCAGAGCAATCTCAGTGATCGATAGCATGCTATGCCGCAGCATGTCTTCGGCGCGCGCCAGCCGCTGTTTCAGCACATACTGGTGCGGCGCCATGCCCTCGCTTTGCCGGAACATACGGGCAAAATGAAACTCACTCAGTCCGGCTTCCGTCGCCAGATCCGCCAGCGTCAGCGACTCACCGAGACGGCTCTCAATTTGTTCCTTTATCCGCCGCCGCACCGCGGGCGCCAGACCGCCGCGCACAGCCGGCATCGTCCACTGCAACTGGGTATATTGTCTGAGCATATGGATCATCAACAGCGTGGCGGCGCTGCTCAGCACCAGATGACTGGCGGGATCCTTCCAACTGTTATTAAGCAGAAACTGACGATAAAGCACGGTGATTTGCGGATCTTCACAGAACGTTCGTTCTTCGGTGCAGATGGAAGACGGACTGCGATCCCAGGTTTGTTCCGCCAACTGTCGCAGATGCATATCGTCGCAGTACAGATGAACAAAGGAGAGATCGCCGCGAATATCCCAGGTTGATACGCTCTCTTTCGGCATCAGACAGAAGCGATCGGGACCGCCGCCATTGTGCCAGCCGTTCGGCGTTTTATGGTAGCTCTCGTAGCCATCGGCAATATAAAGGCTAAGGGTGTGATGGTCGCCATTTTCCACGGTTACGCGATCGTAACGGTTGAACCAGGACGCCAGCCGCACGCCAGACGTCAGCTCAACGGTATCACGCAATTGAGTTTTATAATGTTGCAGCGTATCGAACACCTGATACTGATGCATCACCGCCTCCTCTCAATAAACCGCAAGATTATGTAATCGACCGCAACTCGCTGAAAGCCAGCGTCGAAACAAAAATATCATACTGCCAGACAGGATAACCATGAGAGTCTGCTGATGAATATTTTGCTGTATTTTTCCGTCGTGCTGATCTGGGGCACCACCTGGATCGCCATCAGTCTGCAACAGGGCGCGGTTGCCGCCGAAGTTTCCATTTTTTGGCGTTTCCTGCTCGCTTCCACCATTTTGCTGGCGTTTCTGGCGCTCACCCGCCGCCTTCGTCCTTTGTCCAGACGGGCACACCTGCTGTGCATGGTTCAGGGGGGTTGCGTTTTCGGTATTAACTTTCTTTGTTTTTACCACGCTATCGCATGGATTTCGAGCGGATTGGAATCCGTCATTTTTTCCATGGCGGTGCTATTCAATGCGTTCAACAGCCGGCTCTTCTTCGGCCAGCGTCTGACACGCAATGTCGTTATCGCGGCGCCGCTGGGACTCATCGGTATTGTGGCGCTGTTCTGGCATGATTTGCTGGATATGGATTCGCAGCCACACTTTCTCTGGGGCGCAGGCTTGAGCCTGCTGGGGACTTACTGTTTCTCTCTCGGCAATATGATCAGTACCCAGCATCAACGGCAGGGACGCGATGTGATGACGACCAATGGCTGGGGAATGTGCTATGGCGCACTGTGGATGGGTTTATTCAGCTTGTTTCAAGGCTATGATTTTACGCTGGAGCTGACGACTCGCTACCTTGGTTCACTGTTTTATCTGGCGGTATTTGGTTCGGTGATTGCTTTCAGCGCCTATTTCATCCTGGTGGGGCGTATCGGCGCCAGTCAGGCCGCCTACTCTACCCTGCTGTTTCCGCTGATTGCGCTATCCATTTCTACTCTATTTGAAAACTACCACTGGCAGGCAAATGCCATCTTTGGCTTGCTGATGATTCTGGCGGGCAACGCTGTCATGTTCTACCGCCCGCGCCATCGGGTAATACACGCCGCGCCGGTAAAGTCGTCGATAAAAAAGAGCGCTAGCTGAGACAACGTCTGGAGGTTTACTGTTAACCCCTCTCCCAACTTTCGTTGCAAGGGAGATGGGAAGAGGGGTAACAGTCATCTGGATTATCGCACAGCAGATGGTTTACTGCGGTTTTGCGGACGCGGCGAACGGCGTTGACCGTCATTACTACTCCACGGGCCGGCGCTATTGCCTGACGATTTACGTGGCTGACGGGCGCCATCGGCAGGTTTGCGATCGCCGTGGCCACGGTCGGATTGACCGCGCGGCGCACCGGAACGACCGCCACCGCGATTACCCTGACGGCCATTAATGATCGGCTCGGCTTTAATCGACGGGTCAGGCTCATAGCCCGGTACGGCAATGCGTGGAATTTCACGGTTCAGAAGACGTTCAATGTCACGCAACAGCTTGTGTTCGTCTACACACACCAGCGACAGTGCTTCCCCCGTCGCCTCCGCACGACCGGTACGGCCGATACGGTGAACATAGTCTTCCGGCACGTTTGGCAACTCATAGTTGACCACATGCGGCAATTGATCGATATCCAGACCACGGGCCGCGATATCGGTCGCCACCAGCACGCGAATGCCGCCATCCTTAAAGTTCGCCAGCGCACGGGTACGCGCGCCCTGACTTTTATTACCGTGGATCGCCGCGGCGGTGATGCCGTCTTTTTCCAGCAATTCAGCCAGATGGTTGGCGCCGTGTTTAGTGCGGGTAAAGACCAGCACCTGCTGCCAGTTATTCTCGCCAATCAGCTGAGACAACAGTTCGCGCTTACGACGCTTATCCACAAAGTGTACGTGCTGCGTAACCAGTTCAGACGGGGTATTGCGACGCGCCACTTCAACAGAAGCCGGATTAGTCAGTAATTTGTTCGCCAGCGTTTTGATCTCGTCAGAGAAGGTGGCTGAGAACAGCAGATTCTGACGTTTCGCCGGCAGCTTGGCCAAAACACGACGGATATCATGGATGAAGCCCATGTCGAGCATACGATCCGCTTCATCCAGCACCAGAATTTCAACCTGAGACAGGTCAACCGCATTCTGATGTTCCAGATCGAGCAAGCGACCCGGCGTTGCCACCAGAATATCCACACCGCCACGCAGCTTCATCATCTGTGGGTTGATGCTGACGCCGCCGAATACCACCAGCGAACGTAAACGCAGGTATTTGCTGTAGGCGCAGACGTTTTCATCAATCTGCGCGGCCAGTTCACGGGTTGGGGTCAGGATCAGCGCCCGTACCGGACGACGACCTTTCGCCTGAGGCGCGCGGCTGCTCAGCAATTGCAGTAAAGGCAAGGTGAAACCCGCCGTTTTACCGGTCCCGGTTTGTGCGCTGGCCATCAAATCACGGCCAGCCAACACCACCGGGATCGCCTGGCGTTGTACAGGCGTCGGTTCACGATAGCCCTGTTCTTCAACAGCGCGCAGAATGTCGGCACTCAGGCCGAGAGAATCAAATGACATAATAGGAAACAACTCCAGATCCGCTCTGACCGGATAACGACCGGTGTAGTTTTCAGAGGGATGATAAGACGGGGTTTGCCGGGTCACCATTAACTCAACAATAACGACATAAGCAACAACCACGATGAACGGGCACAACTACGGTGCATAACTGCCGACGATTGTAGCAGAGATTCCGGGCGTTATGGGATTTTTATCTGTAATGAGTCATGTTTATCCTGATACGCTTCCCTCGCCTCGCGTTTTTCTTTTTCTGGACGTAACCGTAAAGCCGGGTCGGGGCAATACTCCTGCGGCGGTGAGGCTATTCCAGCCGTTTCCCTTCTCTTGCCATCACAGCCTCAAGCGCCTGTTCCAGGAAACAGACTTATTTTTGCCAAGTAAATCACATCAAAATGCAAAAAATAGCCTAAAGTTAATCATATGATTGATTAACTCATTAACCGGACGAGGGTATGGCAAACGAACCAGTTAGCCGGGGCGACCAAACTCGCCAGCAGTTGATCCATGCAGCGCTGGATGTTTTTGGAGAATATGGTCTCCAGGCGGCGACGACACGTGAAATAGCCAATCGTGCGGGACAAAACATTGCCACCATTGCCTACCATTTTCATTCCAAAGACGGACTGTATCTGGCGGTTGCCAATTGGATTGCAGACTATATCCGTCAAACCTATCGTCCTCTGGTGGTGGAAATTGACGCATTCATGCAGCGCCCGCCGCATGAACAGTCACCCGATCAGATCATGGACTATCTGCGACAGGCTTTGCTCTATCTCGGCCGTCTGATGACCCGCTCTGAAACGCTGAATCTCAGTCGGATCATGTCGCGTGAACAGCTTTCGCCCACGGCTGCCTATCCGCTCATTCATCAGCAGGTTATCGAACCGATGCACCGGATGATGACACAACTGGTTGCCCGCTACACCGGACTGGACGACAGCGATCGCAAGGCCGTCATTCATACTCATGCGTTGCTTGGCGAAGTATTGTCGTTCCGCGTCGCCCGGGAGACCATTTTACTGCGTGCGGGTTGGCAGGATATCGGTACGGAAGAAGCCACGCTTATCCAACAGGTTCTGGTAGAACACCTTGAAATTCTTCTTAACGGATTGCGGGATATCTATACCCCACAGCGGGATGATACCCGACAGAGGAAGGAATAATACGTTATGTATAAGAAAAAACTGGCTATTGTCAGCCTTATCATCATCCTGATTGCAGCCGTGGCATACGGTATCATTCACTATCGACAACAGCAGGATAAGCCGCTCACGCTGTATGGCAATGTTGATATTCGCTCGGTGAATCTGGGTTTCCGTGTGGGAGGACGGCTCACCGCGTTGGATGTTGACGAAGGCGATGACATCAAACCGGGACAAAAGTTGGCAGCACTGGATAGCGATCCCTACCAAAACGCGCTGCATCAGGCACAGGCCAATGTTGCCAGCGCGCAGGCGCAGCTTGGATTATTACAGGAAGGATATCGTCGCGAAGAGATCGCACAGGTGCGGTCGCAGTTGGTGCAGAGTCAGGCCGCTTACGATTACGCCAACAGCTTCTATCAACGCCAGCAAGGGCTCTGGGCGAAACGCTCAATCTCCGCCGATGCGCTGGAAGACGCCAAAACCGCACGCAACCAGGCACTGGCGACGCTACAGGCGGCTAAAGACAAACTGAGCCAGTATGAAAGCGGCAATCGTCCACAGGAAATCGCCGCGGCGCAGGCCGCGCTGGCACAAGCACAGGCCGCACAGGCGCAGGCCGAACTGGATATAAAAGATACCGAACTGTATTCCCCGTCTGCCGGCGTGATTCTGACCCGTGCGGTGGAAGCAGGCAGCATGCTCAGCGCAGGCAGTACCGTCTTTACTCTGTCGCTGACGAACCCGGTCTGGGTCCGCGCCTATGTCAGCGAAAAGGATTTAGGTCGCGCCGTGCCCGGCAGCGAGATCCTGATTTACACCGATAGCCGCCCGGACACGCCTTACCACGGCAAGATCGGTTTTGTCTCGCCCAGCGCCGAATTCACGCCGAAAAACGTCGAAACGGAGGATCTGCGTACCGATTTGGTTTATCGCCTGCGGATTATTGTCAACGATGCCGACGACCAGCTTCGCCAGGGCATGCCGGTCACGCTGCGCTTTGCCCAGGAAACGCAGGATAAGCCGCGCCATGAATGACACCCCCCAGCTTATCGAACTCAATGCGCTGGAAAAACGCTTTCCCGGACAGGATAAACCGGCGCTCGCCAGCCTCACCGCTCAGATTCGCAGCGGCGCGGTGACGGGGCTGGTTGGCCCGGACGGCGCCGGTAAAACCACCCTGCTGCGGATGCTGGCCGGGTTGTTAACCCCCAGCCACGGCACCATGAAGGTTATCGGTCTGGATCCCATAAAAGAAGATCGCCAGTTGCATGCGATTCTGGGCTATATGCCACAGAAATTCGGGCTGTATGAAGACCTTACCGTCATGGAAAACCTGACGTTGTATGCCGACTTACGGGGTATTACCGGCGAGGTGCGACAGCAGACGTTTAAGCGTCTGTTGTCGTTTACCGATCTGACCCGCTTTACCGGGCGGCTGGCCGGCAAGCTGTCCGGCGGGATGAAACAAAAACTGGGGTTGGCCTGTACCCTGGTGGGTCAGCCACAGGTACTGCTGCTGGATGAACCGGGCGTCGGCGTCGATCCCATTTCCCGTCGCGAGCTCTGGCAAATGGTGCATGAGCTGGCTGATGACGGCATGCTGATTCTGTGGAGCACCTCCTACCTTGATGAAGCCGAACAGTGCCGTGATGTCTTGCTGCTGAATGAAGGCGAACTGCTGTATCGTGGTGAACCGCGTGAGCTTACCGAACGGATGACCGGGCGCAGCGTATTGGTCAGCGCGAGTACCGGTAGCCATCGAAAATTACTACAGCAGGCGTTGCGTCTGCCACAGGTCAGCGACGGTGTTATTCAGGGCCAATACGTGCGGCTGATTCTGAAACAAGACGCGGCGCAAGATGAACTGCTATCTGCCCTCCATCTGCCAGAAGATAGCCTGCAAAAGACTGCGCCGCGATTTGAAGATGCCTTTATTGATCTGTTGGGCGGCGGTCCGGCCAGTGAATCGTCACTGGCGAAGATCATGCCCAGGATTGAGGCCAACAGTGAAGAAACCGTGATCGAAGCTCAGCAGTTAACCAAAAAATTCGGTGATTTCGCCGCCACCGATCATGTCAGCTTCAAGGTTAAGCGCGGTGAAATTTTTGGTTTGCTGGGGCCGAACGGAGCCGGAAAATCCACCACATTCAAAATGATGTGCGGATTGCTGGTCCCGACGGCCGGTAAAGCGCTGGTGCTGGAAATGGACCTGAAAACCAGTTCAGGCAAGGCGCGCCAACATTTAGGCTATATGGCACAAAAATTCTCTCTTTACGGCAATCTGACGGTTGAACAGAACCTGCGTTTCTTCTCTGGCGTTTATGGATTATCGGGCAAAGCCCAGCGCGATAAAATGGCCGAAATGACGGAGGCCTTCAACTTCAGTCCCATTTACCGTCAGACGCCCGATGCTCTGCCGTTAGGATTCAAGCAGCGGCTGGCGCTGGCCTGCGCACTGATGCATGAGCCGGATATCCTGTTTCTGGATGAACCGACCTCCGGCGTCGATCCCCTCACTCGCCGGGAGTTCTGGATACATATCAACGGGATGGTCAATCGAGGCGTGACCGTGATGGTCACCACCCATTTTATGGATGAGGCCGAATACTGCGATCGTATCGGACTGGTTTATCGTGGCAAACTCATCGCCAGCGGTACGCCGGATGATTTAAAACAGCAGGCGGCGGATGAAAAAATCCCCTCTCCCACCATGGAGCAGGCATTTATCGCACTGATACAGGATTACGATCGGGAGGCGGATAATGGCTAGTCAGCGCGGCAGTATCCATTTTTCCTGGCGTCGCCTGCACGCCCTGTGCCTGAAGGAAACCCGTCAGATTCTGCGCGATCCCAGCAGCGGGCTGATCGCGGTGGTGATCCCGCTGCTGCTGCTCTTTATCTTTGGCTACGGCATTAATCTGGACTCCAGCCGTTTACACGTCGGGATTCTGATGGAACAGCAAAGCGAGGACGCCCGCAATCTGGCAAATGTTTTCATCGCGTCTCCCTTCGTTGAACCCACCATCAGCGATAACCGGCAACAGCTGATTCAGATGATGCAGGCTGGCACCATCCGCGGTCTGATCGTCATTCCCAATGATTTTGCCGCACGCATGGCCCGAACCGCGTCGCAGGCGCCGCTACAGGTCATCACCGACGGTAGTGAACCCAATACGGCCAATTTCGTTCGCGGGTATGCCGAGGGGGTCTGGCTTATCTGGCAGCAACAGCGCGCCAGCGACCGGGGAGAAGAATTCGAACAGCTGATTGAGGTTCAGCAACGCTACTGGTTTAACCCTGCCGCCATCAGCCAGCACTTTATCATGCCCGGCGCCATCACCATTATCATGACGGTGATTGGCGCCATTCTCACCTCGCTGGTGATCGCCCGCGAATGGGAACGCGGCACCATGGAAGCCCTGCTTTCGACGCAGGTCACCCGTAGCGAGCTGCTGTTGTCCAAGCTGATCCCCTACTATGTCCTCGGCATGATGGTGATGGCGCTGTGTCTCGTAGTTACCATTTTTATTATGCATGTGCCGTACCGGGGATCGCTGTTGCTATTGTTTGGCATCGGCAGTCTGTTTCTGGTCAGTACGCTGGGCATGGGGCTGCTGATTTCCACACTGACGAGAAATCAGTTTAATGCGGCCATGGTGGCGCTGAATGCGGCGTTCCTGCCCGCCGTCATGCTGTCCGGCTTTGTTTTCGAGATCGACAGCATGCCCGCGCTGGTTCGTGCCGTGTCTTACATTATTCCTGCCCGCTATTTTGTCAGTACGCTGCAAACGCTGTTCCTGGCAGGCAATATTGGCAGCGTGTTGCTGGTTAACCTGATGTTTCTTATCGCTTCAGCCATCGTCTTTATCGGTCTGACGGCCTGGAAAACCCGGCGCCGGCTGGATTAGGGAGTTCGCATGTTTCATCGTCTGTGGACATTGATTGTCAAAGAATTACAGTCGCTGCTGCGTGAGCCGCAAACGCGATCTATTTTGATTCTGCCGGTGATTATTCAGGTTTGTCTGTTTCCCTTTGCCGCGACGCTGGACGTGACGAATGCCACCATCGCTATTTACAGCGAGGATAACGGCCACGCCTCCGTTGAACTGACGCAGCGTTTCGCCAAAGCGCAGTCCTTTTCCAACATCGTGATGCTGCATAGTCCGCAGGAGATTATCCCGACGCTGGATAATCAGAAAGCGCTGCTGCTCATCCGTTTCCCCGCGCAATTTTCCCGCGATATTGTCAGCGGGAACCCCGCCTCGCTGCCGATTATTCTGGATGGACGCCGTTCTAACAGCGCCCAGATCGCCGCTAATGATGTACAGCAAATCGTGCGCGATTATCAGTTGGAGTTGCTGGGCGATCGGCCGAGGCAAAATAATAGCGAACTGGTTATTCGCCACTGGTACAACCCGAACCTCAACTATAAATGGTTCGTGGTGCCTTCGTTGATTGCCATGATCACCACCATTGGCGTATTAATTGTCACGGCACTGTCCGTCGCCCGCGAACGCGAGCAGGGCACGCTGGAACAGCTTCTGGTTTCACCGCTATCCACATGGCAGATTTTTGTCGGCAAGGCGGTCCCGGCGCTGATCGTCGCCACCTTTCAGGCCACGATTGTCCTACTGGCGGGAATATTCGCCTATCAAATCCCCTTTGCCGGCTCGCTGCTGCTGTTTTACGCCACCATGCTGATTTATGGCCTGTCGCTGGTCGGCTTCGGGCTGTTCATCTCATCACTCTGCTCCACGCAGCAGCAAGCGTTCATCGGCGTATTTGTGTTTCTTATGCCCGCCATTCTGCTCTCCGGTTACGTATCGCCGGTGGAAAACATGCCGGAGTGGTTACAGCAGATGACCTGGATTAACCCGATTCGCCACTTCACCGATATTACCAAGCAGATTTACCTGAAGGATGCCGACTTCTCCATCATCTGGGGAAGCCTGTGGCCGTTACTGGTGATCACCGCGACCACGGGCACCGCCGCTTATGCGATTTTCCGGCGCAATATTGCGTGATGGCGCGTATAAAAAACCGTTATTAGTAAATACTGTATATTTAAAATGAAAAAGTGATAATTCGATTATTGTATATATAAATAAAAATAATGAAGTTGACGTTTTTTTACATAATGATATATTCCGATATAAAGTCATTATCAAGGATGAATTATATGAAAAACTTATTACATTTTCTATTTAGCGCGTTATTGTTTTTTCTGTCCTCACAACATGTTTATGCCAACCAATGTGGTACGCAAGCGGGCGGTACACTATGTGCGCAAGGCCTATGCTGTAGCGAATATGGATTTTGTGGCACTACTGAAAATTATTGTGGGAAAGGATGCCAATCAGGAGATTGCGATACCGATAAAATTAACCCCGTAGTTTGTCGTGCGGCTTGCGCTACGGCTGGAGCTGGTTTTTGCGCCGGAGTGGCAGTATCTT
This sequence comes from Brenneria roseae subsp. americana, assembly GCF_003115815.1. NCBI lineage: Bacteria > Pseudomonadati > Pseudomonadota > Gammaproteobacteria > Enterobacterales > Pectobacteriaceae > Brenneria > Brenneria roseae. The sequence goes on from NZ_QDKJ01000013.1 coordinate 54,491, forward strand.
GTGCCGCAGGTTCTGTTATTACTGTTGGTACATTATCTATACCATGTACAGCTGTAGTGATTAGCAGCTGTGCCGCATCAGGTGGTGGGGTATCAGTGTGTAATGATATTGTATGTAATTAATAGAATTCCAACTATAGGGATAGCTTTATGAATATGAAAAATTTTCCATATAAAATAGCAACTTACATTACAGCTTTGCTTGTGATTCCCTTTGTGATTTTATATATTATAAAACCATATGAATTATCAATTACAGCACAATTGTTAACATATGCAATAACTATTCTAATACCTTTACTTTTGTTAAAACTTATTCTAAGAAAAAGAAAAATAAAACTAACTGCAATGGCTATTCCGGCAATTATTTATTCTTTTTGCATTGTGGCGTCAGGCTTACTCCACGATGGTATGAAGATCTATTTCAATATAGCCATTATAGGAATTTCAGCAATATCATTTTTTGTCATTTGCGCTGTATATAACCGTTCTAAAAAATAAGGAAGTTGTGATGAAATGGATAGCATCATATATTTTGACAAAAAAAACTTACTATTTATTATTTATAATAATCACGATTATTTATTTTTTCAACAGCAATACAAATAAAAAAAGGGAAGATTACAAATTAATAACAGTAAAACAAGGTAACCTGCAAGAAAGTATTTCTGCTTTAGCGCTTATCGTTCCTTCAGAAATCGTCAATATCGGAACACAGGTTACTGGTCAAGTAAAAAAAATCCATGTCAATGTGGGGGATATTGTACAGAAAAATACGCTTATTGCTGAAATAGATGCCACCTCGCAGGAAAACGATCTTACGGCTAGCCAGGCTCGTCTAGAAAGTTTACAGGCGCAATTACATGCTAAAATTGCCACATCCAACCTCGACGCAATTAATTTTCGCCGCCAAAAGGAGATGCTTCATAAAAATCTATCTTCCGTACAGGGGTTTGAAGAAGCGGAAGTAGCATTAAAAGTCAGCAGAGCCGAGATAAAATCACTGGAAGCTCAGTTGCAAGAGGCAAGAATATTGGTCGACACGGCTAGAATAAATCTAGGTTATACGCGTATCACCGCTCCAATTAACGGCACTGTGGTTGCAATACTTGCCACCGAAGGACAAACCCTTAACGCCAATCAAACCACTCCAAATCTGGTTAAGATCGCCAATTTATCAACCATGTCTATTGTTGCCAAAATATCAGAAGCCGATATAAACAAAGTAGAGGTAGGACAAAAGGCTATTTTCTACACGTTGGGCTCTCGCGATGAGATACATATGACCGCTGTCAAGAATATCGAACCGGCCCCGATAAATATCAGCCAAAGCGATGATATTAGCGAACCAACACAAGGCGGTATTTATTATAGAGCCACAATGGATATCGATAACAGTAAAAGTCAATTCCGAGCATTAATGACAACAAAAATAAAAATTATTTTTTCCGAAGCTAAAAACACACTATTGATCCCATCAGCATTATTGAAAAAGGCAAATAACGATGGTAGCTATTCCATTAATGTTTTGGATCCACAAGGCAATCCGTCTCCACGCAACATAAAAATTGGAATGAATAATAGAATAATGGCACAGGTGCTTGAAGGATTGACTCCTGACGATAAAATAATTGTCAATATGCCTTAATAATGAGGAACCAATGCTGCTAACATTACACAATGTCTCAAAAAGATATGGCAATCATCATGAGGATCAATTTGTACTAAAAAATATCAACATGTCAATCGGCTATGGTGAATTTATTGCCATTTTAGGTCCTTCAGGTTCAGGCAAGTCAACATTGCTCAACATTATTGGATGCTTAGATAAGCCGTCTTCAGGTGATTATGCGATAGACGGCATCATAACAAATAACCTCCCTCCTGCATCTTTATCCAACTTGAGGTTGAAACACTTTGGTTTTATCTTTCAAAAATATAATCTTATCCCGTATTTAAACTCCATTAACAATGTTACCTTACCCGCGCTTTACGCCAATGTAAAACCATATACAAAGAAAGTCAGAGCAATACGGTTACTCAGCTTGTTAGGTATGAAACATCACCTTCATCATACGCCATCACAACTTTCCGGCGGACAACAACAACGCGTGAGTATTGCCCGGGCGTTAATGAATGGAGGAAACATAATACTTGCTGATGAACCTACGGGAGCGTTGGATCAGAAGAATGGAGAAGAGGTATTAAAACTATTAAAGAAAATGAATGATGATGGCCACACTATCATTGTCATCACACATAGCAAGCAAGTTTCTGATTACGCTAACCGTATTGTAGAGATCATTGATGGAGAGATCGTCAGCGATAGCAAAAAAAATAGTATTAGAACACAAGACAGTAAAAGCAAGAATATAAAAGCACTAACAAGGACAGTAAAGTCCCATGTCATACCCTTTACCTATTATTTTGAATTATTGAAAACGTCCGTCAAGATAATGCTCTCGCACAAGCTAAGAACATTGATCTCTATGCTAGGAATTATTATAGGTATAGCTTCTGTGGTGTTAGTAACGGCCATCAATGAAGGAGGAAGGCAAAAAATTATTAAAGATATTGCTTCATTTGGTACGAATACGATTGATATTATCCCTGGTTCTCTTTCCAATAAAAAAATCATACCAGCCAAGCTCGATGATGTCCATATAGACATGATATCTACTCAAAATTATATACATCAATTATCCCCTATAATCAATATGAGCTCGAAAATAAAGTATCAAGACAAAGTGCTTGATATTGTTATCGATGGTGTTAATGAACATTATGAAGCTATTCTTGGATTAAACGTTACTAATGGTCAGTTTATTAGCTCAGAATCTATTGACCATCAATCTCAGGAAATTGTTATCAGTGATAAAGTTCAAAAATACCTTTTTCCGGATGGTTCTTCACCTATTGGTGAAGAAGTCATTGTTGGAAACGTACCCTGTCAGATTATAGGCGTAATAAAGCAAACAGAAAATAGTACCTCGTTGACGTCATGGATGCCCTATACCGCAGTCGCAACGCGTATGCTAGGGTTACCTTACTTCACCAGCATCAAGGTGAAAATCGATGACACGATACCAATGTCGTTTGCTGAGAAAGAAATATTCTCTCTGTTAATTAATTATCATGGCATTGAGAATTTTCAGTTATTAAATATGGATATGTTTAAAAAAATGGCGGAAAAGGTGAATATCACTGTTAGTAATCAAGTGTTCCGCGTTGCCATTATATCACTAATCGTAGGCAGCATTGGCATTATGAATATCATGCTGGTTTCCGTATCTGAACGACGTAGAGAAATTGGCATACGCATGGCTGTTGGTGCGAAAAAAACCGACATATTGCAGCAATTTATTATTGAATCCATATTAATTTGTTTAGTCGGCGGTACTGTCGGTGTAATTAGCGCGTTCGCTATCGGTGAAAGTATGAGAACCTGGATCAGTACAGCAATTATTTTTGATTATTTTTCATTTGGCACTGCTGTAGCCTGCTCATTGATTATTGGTATTTTATCTGGACTGTTTCCTGCTTATCGTGCTGCAACACTTGATCCCATAGAGTCATTAACCATAGAACAATAACATTCCCGTGAGAATCAGTAAACGTTAAGGATGAATAATGAAAAGTAACCACATAATAACCAAGCTATTTTTATTTACGCTGCTTTGCGGGCAAGCTTTTGCCAGCGACGAAGATAAAGTCAAAGAACTCGTTACAACACGAATGGGAAATAGTACAACTATCGATTCGGTACGAAAAACCGATTATCTTGGCTTATATGAAATTAAAATTGGAAAGAATATTATCTATACCGACATAAACGTTAATTACTACATAGCGGGTCATGTTATTAATGCAAAAACTCTTTTCAATTATACGAATGAAAGGCTGTTGGAAGCCAGTAAAACCGAGATAAATACTCTTCCGTTAGATTTAGCAGTAAAAATTACTAAAGGCGATGGTTCAAGAAAACTGTTTATTTTTGAGGATCCCAACTGTGGATATTGCAAATTATTAAGAAAGAAAATACAAAATATCAATAATGTAACAATATACACATTCATGTATAACATATTAAATGATAGCTCATGGACGCTATCCAGAAATATTTTATGTGCAAAACACCCCGACATTGCTTTTGAGGATTGGATGGTAAATGAAAAACAACCAGAAACCGCACCAATTGACTGCAAAGACCCTAATAAAATCGTTTACGAACTTGGTAAGAAAATGAATATTACCGGAACACCCACCCTATTCTTTATCGACGGAACCAGTCAGCAAGGAGTGATGGAAATCGATGCGCTGGAGAAAAAATGGCTAAGTATCAAATAAACCGGTATTTAGATGCCGGTTCTGGAAGAAACAACATTCATGGCGGCGACATGCCGAAACAGAGCATTACCCTCTGTCTCGGATATCGTAATAACGACGGGCTTAACGGCGGTTGCCGAAAATGCGCAGCAGCATCAGGAACAGGTTGATGAAGTCCAGATACAGCGTCAGTGCGCCGACGATCGAGTATTTGCGGAAATTATCCCTGTCATCAACAGACAGTTGTTCACCCATACGTTTCAGTTTCTGGGTGTCATAGGCCGTCAGGCCAACAAACACCACCACACCGATATAGGTCACTGCCCACATCAGCGCCTCGCTTTTCAGCCAGAAATTCACCAGCGAAGCCAGTACAATGCCGATCAGCGCCATAAACAACAAGCTGCCGAAACCACTCAGATCCCGTTTGGTGGTATAGCCATACAGGCTCATGGCACCGAACATCCCGGCGGTAATCACAAAAGTACTGGCGATGGACTCACCGGAATACATGATGAAAATGCTGGAAATCGTTAACCCGGTCAATGCGGAATAGAGCATAAACAGACTGGTTGCCACACCGCCGCTCAGACGCTGCACCATGCCGGAAATGACAAAAACCAGCCCCAGTTGCGCGATGATCAGACCAAAGAACGTAATCTGGCTGGAGAAAACAAAATTCAGCACCGCTGGCGTGTTGGCGGCATACCAGGAAACGAACGCCGTCAGCAGCAACCCGCAGGTCATCCAACCATAGACTTGTGCCATATAGGCCTGAAGGCCGGATTGAGCGCGTTCAACAATCGAATCACTCGAGCGTGGATACCTATCCATGATTTTACCTTTGCATTGAGTTATACGTAAGAAACCAGGTATCTCAGGCCTTACCCGCAACCCGAAGAGACCGTGTTTCACCTGCTTTTATCGTAACACATAAATCTTAGTTCCGTTGAAACCGCCGCTACCAGCGCTTCGCCGCCTGTCGGTCACTATCCCGCGATTCGACCCAGCGTTCTCCTTCCGACGTCGCTTCCCTTTTCCAGAACGGCGCGCGGGTTTTCAGGTAGTCCATAATGAACTGCGCCGCATCAAATGCGACGCTGCGGTGAGCGGCACTCACGCCGACAAACACGATTTCATCCCCCGGATAGAGCGCCCCCACCCGATGAATAATGCTAACGCGGGGCAGTGCCCAGCGTTCACGCGCCAGCTCAACAATCTCCGCCAGCGCTTTTTCGGTCATGCCGGGATAGTGTTCCAGCGTCAATGCACTGACATCAGCGGCCAGATTGTGGTTGCGCACCTTACCCGTGAAGGTGACGACCGCTCCATCTTCATCACATTGCGCCAGCCATTGATATTCATCACCGACGCTGAAATTTTCTTCGCCGACGCGAATCCGGGTTTCCGTCATCCTCAACCTCCTGTTACCGGCGGGAAAAAAGCGACTTCATCACCGTCCTGTAGCGGATGGTGCATTTCCACCAGCGATTGATTCACCGCCGCCAGCAGCTTGCCGGATTCCAGCGCCAGCGCCCAGCGGGCGCCTCGCTGACAAAGCCCCTGCCGCAACGCGTCAACCGTGGAGTACTCCGCCGGCAAGGCAAGATTATCCGTTTCGGTCAGTTCCCGTACCTGTGCAAAAAACAGTACGTTAATCATGATGCCTCCGCCTGGAAATCCCCGGATTTGCCGCCGCTTTTCGCCAGCAGCCGCACCGGGCCAATCACCATGTCTTTCTGCACGGCTTTGCACATGTCATAAATCGTCAGCGCCGCCACCGATGCCGCCGTCAGCGCCTCCATTTCCACGCCGGTTTTACCGGTGAGACGGCACAACGATTCGATGCGCACACGATTATGCTCAGGCTGCGCCGCAAGCTCTACCGCCACTTTACTCAGCAGTAAAGGATGGCAAAGCGGAATCAGTTCCCAGGTACGTTTCGCCGCCTGAATACCGGCAATGCGCGCCGTGGCAAAGACATCGCCTTTATGGTGGCTGCCATCCATGATCATCGCCAGCGTCTGCGGCGCCATTTCGACAAAGGCTTCCGCCCGGGCTTCACGCACGGTTTCTGCTTTGGCGGAGACATCCACCATAGACGCTTCACCCGCGGCGTTAAGATGGGTTAACTGTGGCATCGCCGGTTGTGCCGTGATTCGTTGCGACATAATCAGGCCAACTTTTTCAGATGGGGGTGGAAATTACAGGGCTTTTGACGCGCATCCAGCTGTTCCTGAATGATGCGCTCCCAGGCGGTGTGGCAGGCGCGGGTCGAACCCGGCATTGCAAAAATTACCGTCTGATTGGCCAGCCCGGCCACCGCCCGGGATTGCAACGTGGCAGTACCGATATCTTCATACGACACCATGCGGAACAGTTCGCCAAACCCTTCAATTTCACGATCGAACAATACGCCGATCGCTTCCGGCACCAGATCGCCGCGGGTAAACCCGGTTCCGCCATTAATCAGAATGACCTGCACATCGTCACTGGCGATCCAGGCCGAGATCTGCGCACGGATCTGGTACAGATCCTCTTTGACGATACCGCTGGCAATAATCTGGTGCCCGGCAGACTGCGCGGCTTCGCGCAGATAGTCGCCTGACGTATCGTCGGCTTCCGTACGTCGCTCAGATACCGTGAGCACCGCGATATTGAGAGGAATAAATTCGCTGCTGACTTTACTCATACCAAACTCCTGACGGATAGACGTTAAGGGCTTCAGCCACCAATAAACGACAGATTCTGCGTGATGCCGCTGTTGCCCTGATGCAGGAAGTGGGTCCGTTTTTTGGCTGACAACCCACCGGAAATACGCATTTTCAATGCCTCCAGTTGCCGATCGTCCGCCATCAGGTCGCGCAATGGGATCCCTTGTTCACCAAACAAACAAAGGTGCAGATTGCCCGTGGCCGATACGCGCAGACGATTACAACTCAGGCAGAAATCCTTCTCGTAAGGCATGATCAGCCCGATTTCGCCCTGATAGTCGGCATGCCGGAACACCTGTGCCGGCCCATCACTACGGCCCCGGGCCTGCTGCTCCCAGCCCTGTAGCAACAGACGCTGGCGGATCACGTCACCGGAAATATGATGCCGCTGAAACAACACGCCGCCCTCTCCGGTCTCCATCAACTCGATGAAGCGTAGTTGAATCGGACGATGTTTGATCCATGCAAGAAAGGTTTGCAGGCTGGTATCGTTGACATCGCGCATCAGTACGGTATTGACCTTCACTTTAGCGAAGCCACACGCAAACGCGGCATCAATCCCCGCCATTACCTGGCGAAATTTATCCTGCCCGGTGATGGCATGAAACTGCCGGGCATCCAGGCTGTCCACGCTGACATTCAGCGCCGTCAGACCAGCCTCACGCCACTGGGCGACGTCACGCGCCAAACGGTAGCCGTTGGTGGTCACCGCCAGCGTCCGGATAGCCGGGTTTTCACGGATCGCCGCGAGAATTTCAACAAAATCGCGGCGCAGGGAGGGCTCTCCCCCGGTAAGGCGGACTTTCTCCGTCCCCAGTTCAGCAAACGCCCGGCTGACACGGCGGATTTCGTCGAGTGATAAAAAATGATGGGGAGTATTGCCATTTGGCTTATAGCCATCCGGCAAACAATAGGTGCAACGAAAGTTGCAGACGTCGGTTATCGACAGGCGCAAATAGTAGAACTTGCGCGCAAACGCATCAGTCAGTTGACTCACCATAAACACCTTTCCAAATACGGGAGATGCAGGCATTTCTACCTCGCACCCTGGCGACCAATCAGGTCACGGCCAGGGCACCGTATCATGCGTTGTCGACGCATCACTTAGGCACCAAGGCTAGGAGTTTGATTCTCGAGCGCACCGGCCAATACGCCAGCCCATGCAGAACGGGAATCGTGATTTCACTATTCAGTCTACCGCCAATCATGGCGGACAGTCACTTAAAAAACCGGTATATAAACTAATATATAACGATTTTTCAATATCTTATGTTGAATAACATACCGTAAAACCGACGGTATAACTTGTCTTAAATCATACCTGAGATTGGATTTTTCGCCTTTTAAGTAAAAATCGGCTACCTTACCGCAGCAAAGATCGTTTCAACTCCGTTATCATTTCAGTTCAGTTATTTCAGCAATTAAGGATTACTATGCGCAATCGCACGTTGGCCGACCTTGACCGGGTTGTCGCCCTTGGCGGCGGGCACGGGTTGGGCCGTGTCATGTCTTCCCTTTCTTCTCTGGGATCGCGGCTAACGGGCATTGTCACCACAACCGATAATGGCGGTTCAACCGGCCGGATCCGCCGCTCGGAAGGCGGTATCGCCTGGGGTGATACCCGCAACTGTCTGAACCAGCTGATTACCACCCCCAGTATTGCTTCCGCCATGTTCGAATACCGTTTTAACAGTAATGGCGAACTGGCCGGGCATAACCTGGGCAATCTGATGTTGAAAGCGCTCGATCATCTGAGCGTCCGCCCGCTCGAGGCGATCAATCTGGTTCGTAATCTGCTAAAAGTTGATGCCTTTCTGATCCCGATGTCCGAACAACCCGTTGATTTGCAGGCAACAGATCAGCAGGGAAACCCCGTTTACGGCGAAGTCGCCATCGATCTGTTATCGAGCCTGCCACAGGAACTGACGCTGTTCCCGCCGGTGCAGGCGACGCAGGAAGCGCTCACCGCCATTGCGGAAGCCGACCTGATTCTGATCGGCCCCGGCAGCTTTCTGACCAGCCTGATGCCGCTGCTGTTGCTCACCGATCTCACGCGTGCGCTGCGTCGGGCTCAGGCCCCCATGGTTTACATCGGCAATTTAGGCGATGAACAAAGTCAGGCCGCAGCCAGACTGTCACTCAGAGAAAAACTGGAGCTGATGGAAGAAAAAATTGACCGGCAGGTCATTGATGCCGTTATCGTCAGCCCGCAAGTCAACGTCAGCCAGATACACGACCGTGTGGTGGTACAGCAAGCGCTGGCCGCAGAAGATGTGCCGCATCATCATGACCGTCAGTTACTGCGTCAGGCGATAGAGACCGTGTTACAAAGGCTGGGATAATTCAATTCCGCAGCCAGGGAGGATACCTGACATCCTCCCCTTTATTCTGTCTTTCAGTCACTCTTCAGAAAGAAACACGGCGTATGACAATATCTCTCTTCCCGCGCACGAAATTGCGCTGAACTTGTCTATTTCATCATCAGCCAATTTGCGTATAAGAAACCGCCTCCCTCACTGAATTTCCCGGCCGTAGGCTGCTCAGTTGATGTTTTTTCCTCATATCCAAAGCCAAATTTCTTATTGGCTAATTATTAGCCTGCTTCATAAACTACCTTCAGTTAAGCATCCTAGTTTTCCTCTGTGAGCTGCTCACAGTACGTATTAAGGATTCTCAAATGGTTACGCGTTCATCAGAAAAAAACGCCGCATTGTCGCAAGGCGACACAGCCTGGCTCCGCATTCGCCATGACGTTTTATGCTGCCGTCTGCTGCCTGGCGCCATGGTTACCGAACAGATGCTGATGGAACGTTATGAGATAGGTAAAAGTAGTTGCCGTGTGGCGCTGGCGCGGCTGTGCCACGAAAACCTGATCCAGTCGCGTCCGCGTAAGGGCTATCAGATTGCGCCGATCACCGTTCAGGACGTGGAAGAGATCTTTACTATCCGCGCGCAACTGGAGCCGCTGGCCGCCCGATTGGCCGTGGGCCGTGTGGACATCGATTTACTGCGCCGTCTGGAGGCCGACTGCCGGGAAGAGATTCACGCTCCGCTGTCCAAGCAGATCAATATATTCATGAACGCCAATAAACGCTTTCATCTGGCTATCGCACATGCCTCCGGCAACAACCATCTGATCCGTACGCTATCCAGCCTGATGGATGAAATGTCACGTCTGGTCGCGCTCGGTTTTAACGTGCAGGGAACCAAACCGGAAATCAAGCACGATCATAATGCGATGATCGAAGCCTTCAGCCAGGGCGACAGCAAGCGGGTTGAACTGATTGCCCGCCGCCATATCGAAACCTTTCAGGCGATGACGCTGGAAAAAGTTTACGCCACGCTGAGCCGGGACGGCGCCGTTTTGCCCATACTGGAACGGAGGCTACAGCAATGAGCGTTCTGATTCAGGACACCATGCAGGTACAAGACGCTATGTCAGTACAAAAAACCATTTCAGTACAAAAAACCATGTCAGTACAAAACACTATGCCGGTACAGAACACTACGCTGATACAAGCCAAAGGTATCAGTAAAGCGTTCGGTTCGCTTCAGGTGTTACGCGACATTGATTTAGCACTCATTCAGGGAGAAATTCTGACGCTGCTCGGCCCTTCAGGCTGCGGCAAAAGTACGCTGTTGAATATTTTATCCGGTCTGCTAAACGCGGATAGCGGAACACTGACGATACAGGGTGATGACGCCGCGCATTTTCAGCACTGGCAGCGCATTGGCTACCTGTTTCAGGAAGATCGCCTGCTTCCCTGGCGCACGGTGCAGCAGAATGTAAATTTTGGTCTGGAAACGCTGCGCCTCAGCCATGCTGAACGCCGCCATCGGGTTACTGAAGCGCTACAGTTGGTCGGGCTGTCTGATTTTACCCACTACTGGCCTTATCAGCTGTCCGGCGGAATGCGCAGCCGGGTTGCGTTGGCGCGCAGTCTGGTCACGAAACCAGAAATTCTGCTGATGGATGAACCCTTTTCCAAACTCGATCCGCAAACCCGCAGCGCGATGCATGGCGAAATTCTGCGCATCCAACGCCTGACCGGCATGTCAATCGTGATGGTAACCCATGATGTGGAAGAGGCGGTGGTGCTGGCCGATCGGATAGTGATATTCAGGCCGCATCCAGGGCATATCCACCATATTCAACCCGTTAATCTACCGCGGCCCCGTCTGCCCACCAGCCAAACGGTCAGCGAACAGATACGCCTGCTGCGTCTGGAGGTTTGATATGTCACGCGCCCGATCGCTGTCAACGCTGATATTACAACGTCTGATTTTGCTACTGCTGTTTCTGTCCATCTGGTGGCTGCTCTCCTTACGCATGCCGGGATTCATTCTGCCCAGTCCGCAAAAAACCTGGCTGGCACTCCAACTGCTCTGGCATAACGACACGCTGCTGCACGATATCAGCGTTACGCTGTCGCGCGTGGTGATGGGCTTCCTGTTCGCCACGCTTATCGGCACGCCACTCGGGCTGGCGCTGGGAGCGAGTCGCCGTCTGGCGCAGTTCTTTGAACCGCTGTTGTCGGTATTTAACAGCGTATCGTCGGCGATCTGGGCCATTTTCGCCATCATCTGGTTCGGCATCTCAAATGCCACGACGGTGTTCGTGGTGTTCATGACGGCAATGCCGCTGATCCTGACCAATGTCTGGCAAGGCGCGCAGACGGTGGAATCGCAGTATGTTGAGCTGGCGCGCAGCTTTCGCATGAACCGCTGGCAGACGTTGGTGAAAATTTATCTGCCGACCATTCTGCCCTACTTTTTCTCCGGCGCCAGGCTGGCTTTTGGCTTTGGCTGGCGCGTATCGCTGGTCGCTGAAACGCTGGGGGCGTCAAACGGTATTGGTTATCGCCTGCGTCAGGCCGGGGATTTGGTGCAAACCGATCAGGTGTTCGCCTGGACGGTGCTGTTAGTCACACTCATGTTGCTGCTTGAAGGCGGCATTCTGAAACCGCTGGAACGCCGTTTGTTCCGCTGGAAAAAACTCACACAGGAATGACACGATGAAAAACATGATTGCAGCGGCCTTAATGGTCGCCGGGACGCTGTTTGCCCAAAATCTTTCCGCCGCGGAAAAAGTTCGCATCGGCTACTGGACCAGCGGCGTCAGCCTGGGCTATGGCGCGGTGCTGGAAAGCACGGATTTTCTGGCCCGTCATGGTATTGACGCTGAATTTATTCACTTTCCTGACGTCAATGCGCCGGTGAAAGCGTTGGCTTCAGGATCAATTGACCTGGCATTTGGTGCGCCGCTGGCGGGTATTCTCAGCACCGCCGCCGAGGGCGTACCGGTAAAAATCTTTGCCGCCACACAGCCTGCCGATGTGCAGTTCGTGGTCCCGGTAGACTCTCCCATCACCCAGCTTTCCCAGTTGAAAGGCAAAAAGATCGGCATGTCCCCGGCGGGGTCGTCCGTGGCGGTAATCGCCAGCGCGATTCTGGCCAGCAATTACGATATCAAACCGGCAGATTTTTCGCTGATTGGCGGTAACGAATCACGGCTGGCGCAATTTTTGGCGCAGAAACAAGTCGATGCCGCGGCATTACGCTCGGTCACCATCGCCCAGTTGGATGAATTGCATGTCCGGCCGCTCGGCAGCTTTGCCGACGAATGGCGCAAGATCACCCATAGCGATGCGGTTCCCTACATTGGTATCGGCGCCGTGCGTAGCGACCTGATTGATAAACAGCCGGATACCATTGCCCGCGTCATTGCCGCGCTGCGCGACACGTTGACCTGGGGACAGGCGCATCCTGACGATGTGGTCAAGATCCTACAGAAAAAAGCCAACCTGCCGCAGAAAGATGCGGAGGTCTACGTCAGCCGTTGGGAAAGCATGAATCGGGTATCGTTCGAGCCGGCAGATATCGATACGCTGAAACGACAACACCAGGTGTTCGTCGATAGTGGCGCCATCAAAGGCCAGTTAAGCGACGACCTGTTCGTGACTGCGCCTTATCAACAGGCGAAATCCATTCAACCATTGGTCCGTTAAAACCATTGGTCCGTTAAAACCATTGGTCCGTTAATTCCGCCTGAACAGGAGATATTCTGTGAGCAACACCATGAAAGCGCTGGTTTTAACACAACACGGCGACCTCGACCAGCTACAGGTGACAAACAATCATCCGCGGCCGGTCCCTCAGCCCGGACATGTGGTGATCCGCGTGGGGGCGTCATCATTTAACTATCACGATGTCTTTACCGTGCGCGGAATGCCCGGCATTACCGTGCCGCTGCCGGTGGTGCCCGGTCTGGATTTGGCCGGCACCATCAGCGCCCTCGGCGAAGGCGTTGCCGGCTGGCAGATTGGCGATCGGGTGCTGATCAATCCGCTAAAGCCCGGCGTGGGGCTGATGGGGGAAATGGTTGACGGCGGCATGGCGGAATACGCTCAGGTCGATGCCGCTCAGCTCATTATCCTGCCGGACAACGTCAGCTTTGCTCAGGCAGCGGCCTTACCGGTCGCATACGGCACCGCGCACCGTATGTTGATAACGCACAACACGGTCAAAGCGGGCGATCGCGTGCTGATCCTCGGCGCCAGCGGGGGCGTCGGCAGCGCCTGTGTGGTGCTGGCAAAACGGCTGGGAGCCGAGGTTATCGCCTGTGCGGGCAGCGCCGAAAAAGCAGAGGCGCTCAGCGCGCTGGGGGCCGATCGCGTAGTTAACTACCGGGAAACCGATTTCTCAAAATGGGCCATCGCTACCTACGGCAAGCCACAGCGCCGCAGTTATGAAGGCGGGGTCGATGTCGTTATCAACTTCACCGGCGGCGATACCTGGCGCCCCTCGTTACGCTGTCTGAAACGCGGCGGCATCCTGCTGGTATGCGGCGCAACCGCCGGTTACGACCCGCAGGAGGATTTGCGCTATGTCTGGAGTTTCGAACTGACGATCAAAGGCTCCAACAGTTTCTATGCCGACAACCTGAGCGCGCTGCTGGAGATGGTGTCACGGGGAGAAATCGATCCGCTGATCGATCGCGTGCTACCGCTGGAACAGGCCAGCGAAGGACTGCGGCTAATCCGCGATCGGGAAGTGCTTGGCAAAGTCATCGTCACGCCCTGAGGGCGGTCATAACTTATAAAGGTAACGCTAATGGCTGAATCCACACCACTGAGTGCCGCCGATGTTCAGGCGCGTTTGTTGCAGGGTCCCTATCACCAGTGGCTCGGTCTGGAAGTGACCGCGCTGGGTGAGGGGGAAATAGAATTAACCGCGCGCTGGCGCGAAGAATGGGTCGTTAATTCCGCCGGGGGATACACGCATGGCGGTATTCTTGCGGCACTTATTGATCTGACCGCTGACTGGGCGCTGGTTTCCTTTACCGGCCGGGGTGTGCCGACGCTTAACCTGCACGTTGATTACCACCGTCCGGCTCGTGGCAACCTCACCGCCCGCGGCCGGGTGATCAAGGCAGGGAAACAGGTCTCCTGCGCCGAAGCCCGGCTGTTTGACAGTGAGGGAAATCTGGTTGCCAGTGGGCGCGGTCTTTATTCCACCGTTAGCGTCTGAGGGGCCGACCATGTCTTTATCCCTTGACCACCTGGTGTTTAACGCCCAGTTTGCAACCGACCACGCGGCGGCTATTTTCCGCCAGTTGGGCTTTACCCTGACGCCGCGGGGCTACCATTCGCTGGGATCAATCAATCATCTGATCGTGTTCGATCAACACTATCTGGAGATCCTCGGTCTGCCGCCCGACGAACCACCGCAGCGGCAGGAGCTGCTGGCTGGCCCGGCCGGACTTGACGGGCTGGTGTTCAGCAGTCAGGACATCGAAACCAGCGCGTCAGCAATCCAGCGGGCAGGCTTCACGCTTCAACCCATTCGCTCATTTTCCCGCCCGGTTGACATCAACGGGCGGCAACAACAAGCCCGCTTCAGTACGGTGCATCTGGCCGCAGGCAGTTTCAGCGCCGGACGCATCTATTTTTGCCAACACCATACACCCGAGTGGGTCTGGCGTGATGAATGGCAACGTCATCAGAATGGTGTCGCTCGCATTAGTCAACTGACGATCGTCACCCACGATCCGGTGTCACTGGCTTTGCAATATCAGGCGCTGGGTACCCTTGAGCCGGGGTTTGAGCTGGCTTTTCTCAATCATGAAGATTTTGCCCGACGCTATCGGCAACAGCTCACGCTGGATACCGCACGCGATAGCCAGTTTGCCGCGCTTCGCTTCCACGGCGGCGACCGTGAGCGGATCGCCGGACAGGCCCGTGCGCTTGACCTGCCGCTCAGTCAACAGCCAGAACGACTGCTGATTGCGCTGCCCGCGTTCAACTGCCTGCTTGAGTTTCTGCCATGAACAGCCGCAATCTTGGTGTACTGTTTACCCACCTTAGCGACAGTGGGAAGTCAGCGTTAATCGCCCCGCAACATGGCTTGCCCGACCGGGTTGTCAGCTATGCCCAGCTCGACCGTCAGGCCAACGCCATCGGACGCGCCCTGCTGTCACGTGGATTTGCGCCCGGCAGCAAAATCGCCATTCTGGGCGTCAATACGCTGGAGTATGTCGCCGTGCTGTTGGGGATCCTGCGTGCCGGACTGGTCGCCGTTCCTGTCAATATCAAACTGCCGGACACCACTATCGAATATATTTTGCAGGACAGCGGCGCGGTTTTCCTGTTTGGTGACAGCGAACAGCTGGCGCGGATTGCCTTTCCTTTGCCGCGCATCAGCTTCAGTGACGACAGCCTGAAGCGGTTTTATGATGAAGGTCCGCTGGCGCCCTGGCAGGCGCGACCAGACGATATTGCGCTGCTGCTGTATACCTCCGGGTCCAGCGGTGTCCCCAAAGGGGTGCTGCTGAGCCACGACAGCCACCTGTGGGTGATTGAAACCCGTCTTGCCGCACACGAACTGCATGATGAACGGCTTTTGATCGCCGCCCCGTTTTATCATATGAATGCGCTGGCGCTGATCCTGCTTTCGCTGGCAAGCGGCGTCACCACCGTCATCCTGCCGCAGTTCAGCGCCCCAGACTATATCCAGGCTATCCACCACTACCGTTGTAGCTGGCTGACGGCAGTGCCGCCGATGATCGCCATGATCCTGCGGGAAAAAACACGGCTGGCGCAAAGCGATTTATCCTGTGTACGGGTGGTACGCATGGGTTCAGCCCCGGTGAGCGCCAGCCTGATAAACCAAATCCATCAGCTTTTGCCCGCCGCCCGGATTATCAATGCCTACGGCACCACCGAGGGCGGCCCGGTGGTTTTCGGCCCTCATCCACAGGGAAAAGCATTACCGCTGCTGGCGACAGGCTACCCTCACCCACAGGTACAACTTCGGCTGCGCGCCGAGGACGGCCAGTTGTCGCGGTGCGGCGTACTGGAACTGAAAAGTCCGGCGCTGATGCTTGGCTACCATCAGCGACCGGATATTCCCACGCCTTTCACACCGGACGGGTATTACATCACCGGTGATGTCTTCCGCAAGGATGAGCAGGGATTTTTCACCTTTGTCGGGCGCCATGACGATATGTTCGTCTGCGGCGGGGAAAATATCTATCCGAGCGAAGTTGAACAACTGCTGGAGCGCCATCCGGCGGTACAGTCAGCCTGCGTCGTACCGGTGGTCGATGAAATCAAGGGCCATAAACCGGTCGCCTGGGTCGTTTTACGCCCCGGCCAGCAGATAGACAGCGAAACACTCAAAGCCTTCACGCTACAACAGGGGGCAGCCTATCTGCATCCTCGCCATATCTGGCTGGTTGAGCACTTGCCGCTGGCCGGCACCAACAAAATCGACCGTAAAACACTGATGGAAGAAGCTGCACGCCGCCTATTGCCCGACACTGGAGCGCATCATGACCTTTAACTGGCATAACCCTTATCCTACCGTGCGTACGCCGCTGTTTGCCCGCAATGTGGTGTCCACCTCACATCCGCTGGCGGCACAGGCCGGAAACCGGGCGCTGCTGGCAGGCGGTAACGCGGTGGACGCGGCTATCGCCGCCGCGGCGATGTTAACCGTTGTCGAACCGGTCTCCTGTGGACTCGGCAGCGATGCCTTTGCGCTGGTCTGGGACGGAAAACAACTACAGGGATTAAATGCGTCCGGCTGTGCGCCGGCAAGCTGGACGCTGGATTTTTTCCGCCAGCGTCATGGCGAAGACGGCAACGGGTTAGCCCGCCGCCCGCTGCGCGGCTGGGACAGCGTGACCATCCCCGGCGCCATCGCCGGCTGGGAGAAGCTGCACCAGCGCTATGGCCGCCTGCCGTTTGCGCATCTGCTGTCGTTCGCCATCGAGGTGGCTGAACGCGGCGTTACCATCGCGCCGATGGTCGCCCATAAATGGGCGTTGGCGGTCACCGAACTCCATCAGCAACCGGGCTTTGCCGCGGCGTTCATGCCGCATGGCCGGGCACCGCTTATCGGCGAAAAATTCACCTTTCCGGCGGCAGCCCGCACGCTGCGCCTGCTGGCCCAACAAGGGGCAGCCGCCTTTTATCAGGGAGAGATTGCCGAAAAACTGGTGGCCTGGTCTCAGGCCACGGGCGGCAGCCTGACTCGTGAGGACTTAGCCCACTATCGCCCCGAGTGGGTAACGCCAATCAGCCAGCGCTACCGTGGGTATGACGTTCATGAGATCCCACCCAATGGTCAGGGCATCGCGGCGCTGATTGCGCTCGGCATTCTGGAACGTTTTGATCTGGCCTCGCTGCCGCTCGACAGCGCGGCATCACAGCATGTGCAAATTGAAGCCATGAAGCTCGCCTTTGCCGATGTTTATCGCTACGTGGCCGATCCGCGCTCAATGGATGTCACCCCCGCTCAGATGCTGGACAGCGGCTATCTCGATGCGCGGGCAAAGCTGATTGACCCGGTCCGCGCCCGTCCCCCCGCGGCGGGCATGCCCGCCAGCGGCGGTACGGTATATCTGACTACGGCAGATGAAAACGGAATGATGGTCTCCTTCATTCAGTCCAATTACATGGGATTTGGCTCAGGCGTCGTGCTGCCAGACTATGGCATTAGTCTGCAAAACCGCGGCGCGGGTTTCTCCAGCGATCCGCGTTCCGCCAACGTGGTAGCGCCGGGCAAACGCCCGTTCCACACCATCATTCCGGCCTTCCTCAGCCGTAACGGGCAGCCGCAGATGAGTTTTGGCGTGATGGGCGGCGATATGCAACCGCAGGGGCATGTGCAAACGCTGGTGCGGATGCTGGATTATCAACAACAGCCGCAGGCGGCCTGCGATGCGCCGCGCTGGAAAGTGAACCGCGATTTTTCGCTGGATCTGGAATCAACCATGCCAGCAGATACCGTTAACCGGCTGGCCCAGCTCGGCCATCGGCTGAAATCGGTTAACGATCCCTATATGGACTTCGGTGCCGGTCAGTTTATCTGGCGATTATCCGATGATGTCGAGCACGGCTATATCGCCGCCAGCGACAGCCGGCGGGATGGTCAGGCGGTGGGGTTTTGAGATGTTTACCCCGCGGGTGCGCGCAGCCAGGGGGTATGCGTGACCCCGATCAGCATCCCTTCCGGGCTGAGGAAACGGGTTACCCGCTGCCCCCAGGGTTCCAGCCGGTTTTCCACCAGCAGCGCATAGCCTTGCTGTTTAATCGCCTGCGTTGCCTCGTCCATATCGGCAACCTCAAACTCCAGCCAACTCTGCGGCACCGGTAAATCTGACGGCCACGACGCCTGTCCGAAGCAGGATTGGCTGGCCTGTTCGAGCGGCCACAGCGAAAAGTGTTTTACTCCTTCCAGCGCATCCGTCACCAGATAATCAGGGCTGCCCTCCAGCGGCTTCAACGGCAGACCGAGTGTTTCAACGTAGAGCGCATAGCTGGCCGGGACCGATGTAACGATGGGTCCAAAGCCGGCAATAAACAGCACCTGCACACCGGGTATCGCGATATCCATAATGACCCCTTAAAACGTTTTTGTTAATTCAGGAAGCGGCAATAAATTGCGCCCGCAGCGCCTGTACCTCATCACGCAGACTGGCCGCTTCTTCAAATTCCAGATTCTGCGCGTGCATCATCATTTTGCTTTCGAGCTCGCGGATTTTCTGATCCAGCGCCTTCGGCGTCAGCAATGCATAGCTGGCTGACGGTTCGGCGGCTTTCTTGCTACGCCCTCTGCCTCTGCCGTTACTCGATTGACCAATTTGCAGGATATCAGCAATTTTCTTGTTCAGTCCCTGCGGCACAATGCCATATTTCAGGTTGTAGGCCTGTTGTTTTTCACGGCGGCGCTCTGTTTCGCTAATCGCGCGAGCCATTGACGGCGTAATTTTGTCGCCGTACAGAATCGCCTTGCCATTCAGGTTACGCGCCGCACGACCAATGGTCTGAATCAGCGAACGTTCCGAACGCAGAAAACCTTCTTTGTCGGCATCAAGAATCGCCACCAGCGACACTTCCGGCATATCCAGACCTTCCCTCAGCAGGTTGATCCCCACCAGAACATCAAATTCGCCAAGACGCAAATCGCGAATGATCTCCACCCGTTCGACGGTATCGATATCCGAGTGCAGGTAACGCACGCGTTCGCCGTGCTCTTCCAGATACTCGGTTAAATCCTCCGCCATGCGCTTGGTCAACGTCGTCACCAGCACGCGCTCATTCACAGCGGCGCGCAGACGTATTTCGGACAGCAGATCGTCCACCTGCGTCGCCACCGGACGGACCTCCAGCACCGGATCCAACAGCCCCGTCGGACGCACCACCTGATCGATCACTTCGTTGCCTGATTTCTCCAGCTCGTAGTTACCCGGCGTGGCGGAAACGTAGATCGTCTGTGGCGCCAGCGCTTCAAACTCCTCAAACTTCATCGGGCGGTTATCCAGCGCGGAAGGCAAGCGGAAACCGTATTCCACCAGCGTTTCCTTACGCGCCCGGTCGCCGCGGTACATCCCGCCGATCTGCGGTATGGTCACGTGTGATTCATCCACCACCAGCAGCCCATCGGCAGGCAGGTAGTCAAACAGCGTTGGCGGCGGCTCACCGGGGCCACGCCCGGACAGAAATCGGGAGTAGTTTTCGATACCGGAACAATAGCCCAACTCGTTCATCATTTCCAGATCGAACTGCGTGCGCTGGCTGAGACGCTGTTCTTCCACCAGCTTATCGTTCGCCAGCAGCACCTTGCGGCGTTCGGCCAGTTCAACCTTGATATCTTCCATCGCCTGCAAAATACGCTCGCGTGGCGTCACGTAGTGCGTTTTAGGATAGATGGTGTAACGCGGCATTGTCTGGATAACCTGTCCGGTCAGCGGGTCAAACAACGATAGCCGCTCGACTTCCTCATCGAACAGTTCGACACGTAACGCCACGTCATCCGATTCGGCAGGAAAGATGTCGATCACTTCGCCGCGCACGCGAAAAGTGCCGCGCTGAAACGCCTGATCGTTACGGGTGTACTGCAACTCCGCCAAGCGCCGTAAAATGGCGCGCTGGTCAATCAGCATCCCCTGCGTCAGATGCAGCATCATTTTCAGATAGAGATCGGGATCGCCCAGACCGTAAATCGCGGAAACCGAGGCCACGACCACCACGTCTCTGCGTTCCAATAGCGCTTTGGTCGCCGAAAGACGCATCTGCTCAATATGTTCATTCACCGACGCATCTTTCTCGATAAACGTATCGGAGCTTGGAACATAGGCTTCAGGCTGGTAGTAATCATAGTAGGAGACGAAATATTCCACCGCGTTATCGGGGAAAAACGCCTTCATTTCACCGTAAAGCTGCGCGGCCAGCGTCTTGTTCGGCGCCAGAACCATGGTTGGGCGATTCAAATCGGCAATTACGTTCGCGATGGTAAACGTTTTGCCGGAACCCGTCACACCCAACAGCGTCTGATGCGCCAACCCATCTTCCAGCCCTTCCTCCAAACGGCGAATGGCCTCAGGCTGGTCGCCTGCCGGTTGAAATTCGGACTTCAGTTTAAAGACTTTACTCATAGTTAAACACGCTACTCATGAATGGACGATCAATGGCAAGCAGAGGGAACGCCATGGCGCTTCCTTGACACTTAACTATTATGGGAAACAATCGCGAACTTTACTTCCGCCATGATACTGGATATAAAAACAGCATCAAGAAAATTATTGCCGGATTGGATGATTATCAAACAAAGACATCGGCTAGCACATTCATGGATGATCGGCTAGCAAATATCAGGATTATTTATCCCCAATCTCACGATTCCTGTAACGTAGAGGTATTACCAGTGATGTGAATTTATGCAACTACGCGTCAGGCCTTAACAAGAGACTTGATTTTAATTAATGCAATGATTTTTAACGAATTAATCAAAAAGCGGAGAATAGCGCCAACCTGGCGACAACCCGCGCCGGCTCTCGTCTGGCGCGATTTTTCTATCCCTAATGCACACAGTTATCCACAGAAATGGTGGATAACTCTCACAACGCCGCACCCGCTCTGAGTTGCTGAAATACTACCTTCATCTTATATCGTGATTGATATGGATTTTTTTCACGTTCTTTGTGCGATTTATCTTATAAGTATTAGACTGAAAAATACTAAAAACAGACGCCCCTATGCAGGCGTAGCAAGGGCTTACCAGAAATTTCAAGATGCTTTTTTCTATTGAATACGGCAAATACCATGCTTATTACCAATCTTAGCCATAAAGATCGGCGTTTGCCATTAACGAAATGAGTCCCGCATAAGAGAAACTCATCGCGCTTTGCCTGCATAAAAGCGATTAATCCAAGCGTGTCAGATCGATATACTGTCCCAGAGGTTGCCGTTGAGGCGCCGCCAAATGCGGTATTTCTCCCAGCATGGGGGCAGGCAGCCGCTGCTGTAAACTGCTCAGGTATTCCTGGTGCCGTTTGCCCGGCGGCGTGATGTCGTTGGCAATCCAGCCGCTCAATTTCAATCCCGATTGCGCAATCGCGCTGGCTGTCAATAATGCATGATTAATGCAGCCCAGCTTAATCCCCACGACCAGAATGATCGGCAACTGCTCCTGATAAACCCAATCAGCAAACGTTTCCCGCGCCGACAGCGGGGTAAACCAGCCGCCGGCGCCTTCCACCAGCAACCAGTCGGCCTGCGTCTCCAGCATCCGTAATCCCTCGGACAACACGGGCAGATGAATCGGTCGCTGCTCCTCGGCACTGATAATATGTGGCGACGTCGGTTCAATAAACGCCATTGGATTCACCGCCTGATAGTCAAGCGGCACGCTGCTGTTGGCCTGAAGCGCCAACGCATCGCCGTTTCGCACGCCGTCGGGGGTAATGTCGCAGCCGGACGCAACCGGCTTATAACCGGCGGTACGGTATCCGGCGTGATTCGCGGCCTGCAACAGTGCGCAACTGGCGATAGTTTTACCGACTTCCGTATCCGTACCCGCGACAAACCAGCGTTTAATCACGATAGATCACTCCGTAAATCAATTGGTAGCTGAGCGGATAGCCTTCTGAGCATCGCGGATAAACCGACGATAATCCGTTTAAGCGGGAACGACTCAGCAATCCGGGGGCTCGTCCCTGATGCAACCAGGTCGCGCCAATCCCCTTTAATGACTTCATTAACGTCAGCACATCCGGGAAGTAACACGTGATACGCTCCTGACGAAGCTGATAACGATAAGGCTGACAAGCCGCTTCGATCGCGCCGGCGGAGAGAAAATGATTCACACGACGGGTGCCGTCCAACTGCGTCCAGGCATGAGAAAGCTCGCTCAGTGACCCCTCCGCCAACGTAGAAAAAGCAATGATCCCCTCCGATCGCGTGACCCGATACAGCTCAGCCAGCGCACGGGGTAAATCATCACACCACTGCACCGCCAGATTGCTATAGCTAATATCCACGCAGCCGTCTTCCAGCGGCAGATGTTCGATATCACCTTGCACGTAGCGTTCAGCCGCCTGATGTCGGCTGGCATGGCTCAGCATGGCCGGAGAGAGATCCAATGCGGTAACGCGTTTCCCCTGCTGTTGCCAATAGCGGCTGAAATACCCCGTCCCGCAGCCCGCATCCAGAACCCGGGTCCCACCGTGCGGCGGAATTAAATCAAGCAGGCGCTCCCCGCTGGTGCGTTGCAATTCGGCAAAACGATCATAGCTGGCCGCCGCCCGTCCGAACGCCTGCGCAATCGCCTGCTTATGGCATGTATCAGCGAACATGATGCAGCACCGCCAGCAGTCGTTCGATATCTTCCGGCTGATGATCAGCCGTCAGCGTAATGCGTAAACGCGCACTGCCGGGCGGTACGGTGGGAGGACGCATCGCGCTCACCCATAGCCCCTGCTCACGCAGCGCCGCCGTTAACGCCAGCGTGCGGGCATTATCCCCCACCACCAGCGGCTGGATGGCGCTCAGAGAATTCATCAGTTGGTACGACGACGCCGAAAAACCAGCACGGAACTGAGCAATATTACGTTGCAACCTATCCCGCCGTGCCGGTTCGTTACGAATACAGTGTAATGCGGCGCTCAGTGCACAAGCTTGCGGCGCGGGCATCGAGGTGCTGTAAATCAGATGACGGGCGAACTGCAAGAAGTATTCCGCCAGCGGTTCGTCACACAGCACGGCCGCGCCGCTAACGCCGAAGGCTTTGCCGAACGTCACAATCAGCAGTTCCGGTTTTACGCCCTGTTGCCAGCAGCTTCCGCGTCCTTCTTCCCCGGACACGCCAATGCCGTGGGCATCATCCACCATCAACAGCGCACCGTGCGCGCTCGATTGCGCATGTAACTGCGCTAACGGCGCGCTATCACCGTCCATGCTGAATACGCCTTCGGTCACCACCAGCGTTTGGCCTTCTGCGGGTTTTTCCAGCAGCTGTTGCAGGCTATCTGCCTGATTATGCTGAAAACGCCGTAACGTCGCCGGTGAATGTGCCGCCGCCTCCAGCAAGGAAGCATGGCTCAGCTTATCAGCCAGAATGCGGTCGCCCGTTTGGGTTAAGGCCGCGACAACCGCCTGATTCGCCGCATAGCCGGAAATAAACAGTACGGCACGCGGGTATCCCAGCCAGTCGGCCAGTTGAGTTTCCAGTGCGGCATGCGCATCGGTATATCCCGTCACATGGCCGGAGCCGCCGCTGCCGACGCCGTATCGGTCCGCGCCCTGCTGCCAGGCCCGGATAATCTCAGGGTGGTGGCTCAACCCCAGATAGTCATTACTGGAAAAATTCAGATAACAGCGATCGCCTTGTCTCAGCCAGCGTCCGCTGCTCCCCTGATTGATCTGCCGCTTGCGATACGCATCGTCCTGTTGTCGCTGCGTCAGCGCCTGTTCAACACGGGTTTGCCAGCTCATCTCTCGTCGCTCCGCGTTATCTTGCCCTGCAATACCGATGACAGACGCGGTTTACACGGCCGTATGCGTTTAAACCACAGAATGGTTTTAAACCGCCGCATTGTAAAATTGCTCGCTGTCGCTATGAATCAGCTGATCCGTCAGTCGCTGCTGCTGTTGGTTGTCGCCATACTCGACTTCGGTCTGCTGTGGGTTCAGCCCCAGCTTACGGAATAACGCCAGATCCTTATCTTCTTTTGGATTCGGCGTGGTCAGCAGTTTGCAACCATAAAAAATGGAGTTGGCCCCCGCCATAAAGCACATCGCCTGCGTTTGTTCGCTCATCTGCTCGCGCCCGGCGGATAGCCGAACATAGGAAGACGGCATCATGATACGCGCAACGGCAATGGTGCGAATAAAATCAAACGGATCGACATCGTCGTTATCGGCCAACGGCGTGCCTTTTACCTTGACCAGCATATTGATCGGAACGCTTTCCGGCGGCGTCGGCAAATTGGCCAGCTGTACCAGCAATCCGGCCCGATCGCGCACGGTTTCGCCCAGCCCGACAATCCCGCCGGAACAGACCTTGATCCCTGCGTGGCGCACTTTATCCAGCGTATCAAGACGTTCCTGATAGCTGCGCGTGGTGATGATATTGCCGTAGAATTCCGGTGAGGTA
Organism: Brenneria roseae subsp. americana; assembly: GCF_003115815.1. Lineage (NCBI taxonomy): Bacteria > Pseudomonadati > Pseudomonadota > Gammaproteobacteria > Enterobacterales > Pectobacteriaceae > Brenneria > Brenneria roseae. The sequence continues at coordinate 79,470 of NZ_QDKJ01000013.1, forward strand.
TCCAGATTATGGTTATAAAAATCCAGACCGGCGGAAGCCAGACGCGCCGCCTGATCGCCGCTTAACGTACCGAGCGTCATGCAGGTTTCCATCCCCAGATCTTTGACGCCCTGCACCATTTGCTCCAGATAAGGCATGTCGCGTTCATGGGGATTCTTCCAGGCCGCGCCCATACAAAAACGGGTAGAGCCTGCCGCTTTTGCCTGACGCGCCGACGCCAGCACCTGTTCCACCTGCATCAGTCGTTCCGTTTCAATCCCGGTACGGTAGCGGGAGCTTTGCGGACAATATTTACAGTCTTCAGGACAGGCGCCGGTTTTAATCGACAGCAGCGTACTCACCTGCACCTGGCGGGGATCGAAGTGTTGTCGATGGATTTGCTGGGCCTCAAACATCAACTCCAGAAAAGGTTTATTGAATAGGTTTTGTGCTTGCTCAAGCGTCCAGTAAATGCGGTCAGCCATATCGGCATCTCCAAAATAAAATCGTTTTATCAGTTTAAATTAACCCGATATACTGTCAACCAAATCAAACTCAAATTGGTTTACATAAAATATTATGACTTCGGAAGACCTGGCATTTGACCAGCGCCACATCTGGCATCCTTACACTTCAATGACCCACCCGCTCCCTTGTTATCCGGTGGTGTCAGCCAATGGCGTCGAACTGCAACTTGACGACGGGCGCAAACTGGTCGATGGCATGTCCTCCTGGTGGGCGGCGATTCACGGCTATAACCATCCGGTGATTAATCAGGCGGTGCAGTATCAGCTGTCGCAAATGTCGCATGTGATGTTCGGGGGCATTACGCACCCGGCGGCCATTGCGCTTTGCCGCCAGTTGGTGGAGATCACTCCGACCGGGCTGGAGTGCGTCTTTCTGGCTGATTCGGGGTCGGTTGCCGTTGAAGTGGCGATGAAGATGGCGCTGCAATACTGGCAGGCGCGTGGCGAAGTGCGCCAGCGTTTTCTTACCCTGCGCCACGGTTATCACGGCGATACCTTTGGCGCGATGTCGGTGTGCGACCCGCAAAATTCCATGCACAGTCTGTATCAGGGCTACCTCCCCCATCATCTGTTTGTGGACGCGCCACGATGCGGCTTTGACGCCGACTGGCAGGACGCCGATATTGCCCCGTTGCGCACCACACTGGCCGAGCAGGCGCACGAGATCGCCGCCGTCATTCTGGAACCGATTGTACAGGGCGCTGGCGGCATGCGTTTTTATCATCCAACGTACCTGCGACAGGTACGTGAACTGTGCGACCAGTACGGCATACTGCTGATAGCGGACGAAATTGCGACCGGATTTGGCCGTACCGGTAAGCTGTTCGCCTGTGAACACGCGGGGATCACGCCGGATATTCTGTGTCTGGGGAAAGCGTTAACCGGCGGCTATATGACATTATCCGCCACGCTGACCACCCGCCCGGTTGCCGAAACCATCAGTAACGGCGCGGCGGGATGCTTTATGCACGGTCCGACCTTTATGGCCAATCCGCTGGCCTGCGCCGCCGCCAATGCCAGCCTGTCGCTGCTGGCGGAAAATCGCTGGCAGCAGCAGGTAAAAACCATTGAACAACAGCTACGTCAAGGGCTTATGGCTTTCGCCGCATCCGAACAGGTCGCCGATATCCGGGTGCTGGGCGCGATCGGCGTCGTGGAAACCCGCCAGCCGGTGAATATGGCGCGGCTACAGCGATTTTTTGTTGAACGCGGCGTCTGGATCCGTCCATTCGGCAAGCTGATTTACCTGATGCCTCCCTTTATCATTCAACCTGCGCAGCTGCATCTGCTTATTACTGCTATCGGTGAAGCGCTTGCGGACGCCAGCCTGTTTAGCAATGACGTCTGAATCACATCAGGAAACGGTAAGACGGACATCTCGCACGGAAAACCTGTGAGCTGTGGCACGCTAATTCTATTAGCGTTATGATAAGCCCTTCAGTTAATCAGGAATTCCCCATGCGTAATACGATCACACTATGCTGGCAGTATTTACGCGCTTTCGCATTGATTTATCTCTGCCTGCTGGCAGGCAATGCGATATCCGCGTTACTTCCGCTGACCATTCCCGGCAGCATCATTGGTATGCTGATTCTGTTCACTCTGCTGGCCTCGCAAATTCTGCCTGCTGAATGGGTGAAGCCGGGTTGCCACCTGTTAATCCGCTATATGGCGTTGTTGTTCGTACCGATTGGCGTGGGCGTCATGAACTATTATGACCTGCTCAGCCAGCAGTTCGGCCCGATTGTCGTTTCCTGTATGGTCAGCACGTTTATCGTGATGATCGTCGTCGGTTTCAGCACGCAGATCATGCAACGTGAAAAGATCATCGCAGACAACCGTCTGCAAGGTGGGGATAAAGAATAATGCTGGCCTATTTATGGTGGTCTCTGCCGCTGACTCTGTTTGTCTTTTTTGTCGCACGCAAGCTGGCGATTTGGACCAAAATGCCGTTGCTGAATCCGTTGCTGATTTCAATGGTCATTATCATCCCGCTACTACTGCTGCTGCACATTCCATACGATCACTACTTCAAGGGCAGCGAAGTGCTCAACGATCTGCTGCAACCTGCGGTCGTCGCGCTGGCTTTTCCCTTATATGAGCAGCTTCACCAGATTCGCGCCCGCTGGAAATCGATTATCAGCGTTTGTTTTATCGGCAGCCTGACCGCCATCGTGTCCGGTACGCTGGTCGCTCTGTGGATGGGTGCATCGCCGGAGATTGCCGCGTCTGTATTGCCTAAATCCGTCACCACGCCCATTGCCATGGCCGTCGCCAGTTCTATCGGCGGTATTCCCGCCATCAGCGCCGTCTGCGTAATTTTTGTCGGTATTCTGGGGGCCGTGTTAGGACACAGCCTGTTCAATCGCATCGGGATCAAAACCAAAGCGGCGCGTGGCTTGTCGATGGGAACCGCTTCACACGCCTTAGGCACGGCGCGCTGTGTTGAAGTGGATTTTCAGGAGGGAGCATTCAGTTCACTGGCATTAGTCATCTGCGGGATTATCACCTCGCTGATCGCGCCGTTTGTTTTCCCCGTACTATTGCAGTTTTTCAGCAAGTGACCGCATGCAATCAATGAAAAAAAGATGGAAATACGCGAACAGGATTTTTATGACTTTCTCAAGGATGAACAACTGCTGGAGCTGCGTGAACGTTTAAAGATCGCAGATGACAGCGGCTCAATATTTTCTATTCGTCTGTTCTGGTCGGCCGATTACTTTATCGATGACGGCGGCAAAGCCGTCATGACGCAAGCCTTTCCCCGCGACAATCCCATCGTGGCTCAAAGCCAATGGCCACTGGACAAATGGCGCACTCTGCTACATAAGACAGATTGGACGCGTTTGACGTCCGCAATGCTGGATCACTTTCCCCGCCGCACCCTGTCACTCATCATCGTTAGACTAAAACTTGAGATACATCTCGCATTTAACATTTAATTTTCATAAATTTCATCCATAAAGAGATACATATCACAATTTATTGCTACTCTGCTCCCTAACATAGATTTATTGACCGGTAAAAAGAGCAAGCCGATATGCATCCAAGATTTGATAACGCTTTTCAACAATTACCCGCCAACCTACAGTCTGCGCTGGCGCCGATCCTGAACCGGGCGGAGTTCTCCGCCATGCTGACGAGCGATGAGGTAGAAAGCCTGTGCCGTGCCAGCCAGATGGAGCGGGATGCGCTGGCGTTTGCCTTATTACCGTTAGCGGCGGCTTGCGCGCAGGCCGCCATTTCCCATTTTCAGGTCGGTGCCATTGCACAAGGCCTGAGTGGCAATTTCTATTTTGGCGCCAATATGGAGTTTGCTCACGTGCAGTTGCAGCAAACCGTACACGCGGAACAAAGCGCGATTGCACATGCCTGGTTACGTAATGAAACAGGACTAAGTTCCATTACGGTGAACTACACGCCGTGCGGCCACTGTCGGCAATTTATGAATGAACTGAACAGCGCGCCTTCACTGCGCATCCAGCTACCGGGACGCCAGCCTGCCCTGCTCAGCCACTATCTGCCTGACGCATTTGGTCCGGCTGATTTACAAATCAAGACGTTATTGCTGGATGAAGTGAACCACGGCTATCGGCTGGAGAATGCGGATGCGCTAACGTTGCAGGCACTGGAAGCAGCCAACCGCAGCCATGCGCCGTATAGCCATGCCATCAGCGGCATCGCGCTGGAAACGGTGAACGGCCATCGCTATAGCGGCCGCTACGCGGAAAACGCGGCATTCAACCCCAGCCTGCCGCCGCTGCAAGCGGCACTGAATCTGATGAATCTTTCCGGTGAAGCGCAAACCGATATCCGTCGCGCCGCAATCGTCGAACGTCGGGATGCCGCCATCAGTCAATGGTCCATCTCGCAAGTCATGCTGAATGAACTCGGATGCGCCGACGTTGTCCGGCGTTTCATTGACGAATAGCCGTCAAAATTTAGAGGTGAATCGATTAACCTTATTTAAGTGCTCAGATGCAAGCCATCTGTAACTATTTTAATTAACATTTTCTGTACATATTCCTCGGGTAATTTAAGATCCGCTTCAGTTTTTATTGGTTATTAAACTGAATTCGTTTCTGTTACCCGAAGAGTAAAAAAGTCATGGAATTAGAATACGAAAGTAAACGTCCCCTCTACATCCCTTATGCTGGCCCTATCTTGCTTGAATTTCCGTTGCTGAATAAAGGCAGTGCATTTACAGAAGAAGAACGCGCCAACTTTAACCTGCATGGTCTATTACCTGAAGCTGTCGAAACCATTGAGGAACAGGCCGAACGAGCCTGGCGTCAATATCAGGAATTCAAGAATGATATTGATAAGCACGTCTACCTGCGCAACATTCAGGATACGAATGAAACGCTGTTCTACCGCCTGCTGGACGCTCACCTGAGCGAGATGATGCCAATCATCTATACGCCAACCGTGGGTGAAGCCTGTGAGCATTTCTCCGATATCTATCGTCGGGCGCGCGGGTTGTTTATCTCCTACCCAAACCGCGCGCATATCGACGATATGCTGCAAAACGCCACCAAGCAGAATGTAAAAGTCATCGTTGTCACTGACGGCGAACGTATTCTGGGTTTGGGCGATCAGGGCATCGGCGGTATGGGGATTCCGATCGGTAAACTGTCGCTTTACACCGCGTGTGGCGGCATCAGTCCGGCTTACACCCTGCCGGTTGTTCTGGATGTGGGCACCAATAACCCACAGCGTCTGAACGATCCGCTGTACATGGGCTGGCGCCATCCTCGTATTACCGATGACGAATATTATGCGTTCGTTGACGAATTCATTCAGGCGGTCAAACGCCGCTGGCCGAACGTGCTGTTGCAGTTCGAAGACTTCGCCCAGAAAAATGCGACCCCGTTGCTAAACCGCTACCGTGATGAAATCTGTAGCTTCAACGATGACATTCAGGGCACCGCCGCCGTAGCGCTGGGCAGCCTGATTGCCGCCAGCCGCGCGGCCGGCAGCCAACTGCGCGATCAAACCGTGGTCTTCCTCGGTGCGGGCTCCGCCGGTTGCGGCATCGCCGAACAAATTATTGCGCAGATGAAATCCGAAGGGTTGAGCGAAGATGAGGCCCGCGCCCGCGTTTTCATGGTTGACCGTTTCGGCCTGCTGACCGATAAATTGCCGAACCTGCTCGATTTTCAAAGTAAACTGGTGCAGAAAAGCGAACAGTTGACTGATTGGGACGTGACCAGCGACGCGATCTCTCTGCTGGAAGTGGTTAGCAACGCCAGACCAACCATCATGATCGGGGTTTCCGGCCAACCGGGCCTGTTTACGGAAGAAATTATCCGTGAAATGCACAAACACTGCGCACGCCCGATCGTCATGCCGTTATCTAACCCGACCTCCCGTGTGGAAGCGCGTCCGGAAGATATTATTCGCTGGACCGACGGCGCCGCGCTGGTGGCAACGGGCAGCCCGTTTAACCCGGTAACCTATAAAGATAAGGTTTACCCGATTCCCCAGTGCAACAACTCCTTTATTTTCCCGGGTATTGGGTTAGGCGTGTTGGCTTCCGGGGCAAAACGCATTACCGATGGCATGCTGATGGCGGCCAGCCGCGCATTGGCCGATTGTTCACCCATGGCCAACAGCGGTGATGGGGCGCTACTGCCGGACATCGCGGATATTCAGGACGTCTCCAGACGCATCGCGCTGGAAGTGGGTAAAGCCGCGCAGTTGCAAGGCGTCGCGGTCGTAACGTCCGGTGATGCTCTGGCGAAAGCGATTGCGCATAACTTCTGGCAGCCGCAATACCGTAGCTACAAACGTACCTCGTTCTAATCAAGGAACGGGACAAATAAGCGCGGCCTTTGCCGCGCTTATCGCACTTTGTCATCAAACTCGCTTTTTATCCTTTCAGTTTCGGATCCAACGCATCACGCAGTCCATCGCCCAACAGATTAAACGCCAGTACCGTCAGAAAAATAGCCAGACTGGGGAAAATTGCCACGTGCGGCGCAATCACCATGTCGGAACGCGCTTCATTGAGCATCGCCCCCCATTCCGGCGTCGGCGGCTGAGCGCCAAGCCCCAGAAATGATAAACTGGCCGCGGTAATGATCGACATGCCAATGCGCATGGAGAAATACACCACAATCGACGACACCGTGCCGGGCAGAATATGCCGGAAAACAATGGTCCAGTCGGATGCGCCAATACTGCGGGCCGCCTCAATGTATGTCTGATGTTTCAATACCAGCGTATTGCCCCTGACCAGGCGGGCAAAGGCCGGGATACTGAAGATCGCCACGGCGACAATCACATTTGCCATCCCGCTGCCCATAATCGCCACCACGGCAATCGCCAGCAGAATACCGGGAAACGCAAATAGCACATCGCAGATGCGCATAATAATGCGATCCCACCAGCCTTCGTAGTAACCCGCCAACATCCCCAGAGACGTGCCGATCAGCATCCCGACCAGCACGGAGAAGATCCCTGCCGCCAGCGAGATGCGCGTTCCCACCAGGATACGGCTGAAAATATCCCGCCCCAGCGAATCCACGCCCAACCAGTGCACCGCGGACGGTCCTTCATTCAACCGATCGTAATCAAAATAGTTTTCGGCATCATAGGGAATCAGGTAAGGCGCCAGCACTGCGATAAGAATCAGCAAAACCACAAACATACCCGCCAACAAAGCCACATGCTGACGACGGAAGCGCCGCCAGAACTCGCGCCACGGCGTGCGAACCTGATTCTCTCTGAGCACCGGCAGAGTGGATAACGCCGCCTTACGTCGCCAGTTTCTCATTCCCTTTCCTTATTTATAACGAATCGCCGGGTTGATCGCGGCATACAGCATATCGACCAGCAAATTGATCAGAATAAACTCCAGCGAAAACAGCAACACTTCGGCCTGAATCACCGGATAATCACGCATCTCCACTGAATCGACCAACAACCGCCCCAGTCCCGGCCAGTTAAATACTTTTTCCACCACAATCGAGCCGCCCAACAGAAAACCGAATTGCAACCCCATCATGGTTACGACCGGGATCAGCGCATTGCGTAAGCCGTGTTTTACCACCACCAACGATTCACGTACGCCTTTTGCCCGCGCCGTACGCATATAATCTTCCTGCATCACCTCGACAAAAGACGCCCGGGTGAAGCGGGCCATGACCGCCGCCACGGCGGCGCCCAGCGTAATAGAAGGCAAGATATAGTGCCGCCAGGTATCCGCGCCGACGGTGGGTAACCAGCCGAGCTCAACGGAAAACACCTGCATCAGCAACATACCCAGCGCAAAGGCGGGAAACGAAATTCCGGACACCGCCAGCGTCATGCCGATCCGGTCCGGCCAGCCATTGCGCCACACGGCTGACACCACACCAATCGCCATGCCAAAAATCACTGCCCAGACCATACTGCTGACGGTCAGCCAGAACGTCGGCATAAAGCGTGTGGCGATCTCATCCACCACGGGTCTTTTGGATACCATTGACGTACCCAAATCCCCTTGCAGGCTGCGTGTAAAAAAACGCCAAAACTGCTCAGGCAACGGCTTATCCAGGCCCAGATCCTGACGGACCAACTCGATCACCGTCGCATCCGCTTCCCGTCCGGCCGCCAGACGCGCCGGATCGCCCGGCAGCAAATGGACGAACAGAAACACCAGCACCATGACGATCAACAGCGTGGGAATCAGCCCCAATAATCGTTTGATAAAATAATTCAGCATGGATTGGTTCCCACCACCTATCCCCCCTCGATGTCAAAGAGCAGGGAGGCCAGACCGGCCTCCCTGATTACGCGGAACATCATCGGACTATTCTTTCAGGTCCGCATCGTCAAAGCTGAATGCCGTATCCGGCATCACATAAAACCCGGTCAGATTCTTACTGTTAGCCGAAACCAACCGTTCCGTTACCAGGAAAACCCATGGCGCATCGGCCCAGATTTTATCCTGTGCGTCTTTGTACAGTTTCTGTTTCTCCGTCCGATCGGTCGTTTTCAGTGCGTTGGTCAAATCCGCATCAACCTGTGGATTGCTGTAAAAGGCCGTATTGAACAACGCTGGCGGCCAGGATGCCGTGGCGAACAGCGGAGACAACGCCCAATCAGCCTCGCCGGTGGAGGCGGACCAGCCGGTATAGAACATGCGCACGCCGGTTTCCTTCATGTCTTTTCCTTCAACTTCCGCCGCACGCTGACCGGCATCCATCGCCGTCACTTCCGCTTTGATGCCCACCTGCGCCAGTTGCTGCTGCGTAAACTGCAACACTTTCTGTGCCGTACTGTGGTTATGCGATGACCACAGCGTGGTGGTGAAACCATTCGGATACCCCGCCTCTTTCAATAGCTCGCGGGCTTTCGCCGGATCGTAAGGCCACGGCTGATACGTCTCCGCATAGTCAATACTGGGCGGCAGCGGTCCTTCCGCCGGCGTGGCATAGCCAGAGAAGGCCACTTTAATCAGCGCGTCTTTGTTGATGGCGTAATTGATCGCCTGACGGACTTTGAGATTATCAAACGGCTTCTGTGTCACATTAAGGCTGATGTAACGGTGCAGAATCGACGGCGATGCCACCAGCGCCAGTTTGTCATTTTTCTCCAGCACGCCGGCCTGCTCAAACGGAATCGGATAGGCAAAGTGCGCTTCGCCGGTTTGCAACAGCGCGGCTCGCGTATTGTTATCCACGACCGGACGCCAGGTGATGCTATCCAGCTTCGGCAATCCCGCTTTCCAATAACCGGCAAATTTCTCGGCTTTGACATAGTCCGTCTGGTTCCAGGTCACAAAACGATATGGCCCGGTTCCTACCGGATGGAAACCGATCTCTTTGCCATACTGTTTTAGCGCGGCAGGTGAAATCATCACCGCCGCAGGATGGGCCAGATTATTAATAAATGCCGAAAACGGCGATTTCAGCGTGATTTTCACCGTCTGGGCATCAACGACCTCGGTTTTATCAATCATCCGGAACAGGTTATAGCGTTTCAGACGATTTTCCGGATTGCTGGCGCGATCCAGATTCACTTTGACCGCATCGGCATTGAAATCCGTGCCATCATGAAACTTCACGCCCGGATGCAGTTTGACGGTATAAACCAGACCATCAGGGCTGGTTTCATAACTGTCCGCCAGGACATTAACCAGCTTCATATCCTTGTCGAAACCAAACAATCCCTGATAGAACGACTTGGCAACCGTTTGTGACAGCGAGTCATTGGCATCGTATGGATCAAGACTGGTAAAGTTGGACCCCACCGCAATCACCGCATCTTTCGCCGCCCAGGCCGGTGCTGCCGCCATAGCCGCTGCGACACCGGCAGCAACTAACCAGTTACGCTTTAAAGTAATAACATTCATCGTGTTACGTTCTCCTTGTGAGTCCCTGTCAGTAAGCGCCGGCAATCGGGTGATGAGCGACAAAATGCCGTTCGCCAACCTGAACCAGAGGCGCGATGGTAGGTTCATCGCCTATTGCCCGAATTGGGCTCGGCATTTCATCAACCAGTAAAACCTGTTCACGATGGCGGCGTGAAGGATCGGCTATGGGTACTGCTGCGATCAGCTTACGGGTATAAGGATGGCGGGGATTCTCGAACACCGCCCTGCGCGGGCCGATTTCCACAATTTGCCCCATATACATTACCGCAACCCGGTGGCTGATCCGCTCAACCACCGCCATATCATGCGAAATGAATAAAAACGCAATGCCGAATTCGCGCTGCAAATCCAGCATCAGATTGATAATTTGTGCCTGAATGGAAACATCCAGCGAGGAAACCGCCTCATCCGCAATAACGACTTTGGGGTTCAACGCCAATGCTCTGGCGATACAGAGACGCTGACGCTGCCCGCCGGAAAATTCATGCGGATAGCGGCGGGCGTGTTCAGGTTGCAACCCTACCCGCGCTAATAGCCATTCAACACGCTGTTCCGCTTCCCGTCTGCTCCCGACCTTGTGCACCAGCAACGGTTCCATAATGGAAAATCCAACGGTCAGGCGTGGGTCCAGCGAAGCATAAGGGTCCTGAAAAATAAACTGAATGTCTCTGCGCAAATGCTGCAACGCCGCCCCTTTCAGTTGATTAATCTGTTGACCGCCAAAAACAATCGTTCCACTCTGACTTTCCACCAGCTTCAGCAACGCTCGTCCGGTCGTGGATTTGCCGCAGCCTGACTCGCCAACCAGCGACAACGTTTCACCCGGATAGAGGTCAAAGCTCACTTTTTCGACCGCATGAACCTGACGGGTTACCCGGTTCAACAGACCGCTGCGCACCGGAAATCGGGTAACCAGATTCTGCACCTGTAAAATAGGCGCGGCATTCACAGGAATGGTATTCTGCGGCGCACTGTCGACGGTTTGCGGCGTCTCGTGATTCAACAGCGGAAATTTTGCCGGAAACGCCTGCCCGCGCATGGAACCCAACGTCGGCACCGCCGCCAGCAAAGCCTGCGTATAATGATGCTGCGGCGTATTGAAAATCTGATTGACGTCCCCTGTCTCCACGCTTTCTCCGCGATACATCACCATCACCCGGTCAGCAACTTCCGCGACCACCCCCATGTCGTGGGTGATGAAGATGACGGCCATGTTCATTTCCCGTTGCAACACGCGAATAAGTTGCAGGATCTGGGCCTGTATGGTGACATCCAGCGCCGTCGTCGGCTCATCCGCGATCAGCAGCGACGGTTTGCAGGAGAGCGCGATGGCAATCATGACCCGTTGCCGCATGCCGCCGGAGAGCTGATGAGGATAGCGATCCAGTACGTTACGCGCTTCGGGAATACGGACCAGATCCAACATATGTAAAGCTTCCTGCCGCGCGGCACGATGATCCTTCCCCTGATGCAAGCGGATGGATTCGGCAATCTGCTCACCGACCGAAAAGACCGGATTCAGCGACGTCATTGGCTCCTGAAAAATCATAGCCAGATCGGCGCCGCGCAGTTTCCGCATTAGCGACTGATGGGTTTCCCGCAGATCCAGAACCTGACCATTACGCCGGCGAAACAGCATATCTCCCTGATGAATCACGCCGCCGGCCTGTTCAATCAAGCGCATCACCGCCAGCGACGTCACCGATTTCCCCGACCCGGATTCGCCGACAATAGCCAGCGTCTCACCGCGATCTACCGCAAAGGTTAAATCACGCACCGCATCCGTCCGCTGTCCCTGCTGCTCGAAATAAACGCTCAAATCGCGAACCGCCAATACCCGCTCGTCAGGCAGGGAAATCCTGGGCGCAGGGACAGGGATAAGAGGCGATGCAGCATGATGCCGTGTTAATACCATTAACAGTGGATCTCCATATAAACAAAGGCCGCGACGACGACGGTTCGATCAGGGACGAATGATTAACGCATTCCGGCTGTGACGTACATTGCCTATCGCATCATCTCCTCACCGAAGGAGATAGCCGGCGAAATAACGCATTGATATTAAATTGCGCATGGTTGATGACCGCATTCGGCGGCAAGAAACCGATTCGTCATCACCCGCGTTTTTTGACTATATTTAGCGCAGGGTATGATGTAAAGCAGAAACTTAACCGGCATTTCGATAAAAAATCTTTTATAACATATAGTTAATAAAAATAAACATAACGATATAAATCCACCGACGGCTCAACGAACCTCCAGTCCGGCGTAATACACGCTCACAATTACCCAACGCCTTGACCCACGCGCATTCTCCGGGCAGGCGTTCTCTGACATAATATTGGCATACGATCCCTGTTTTCGCCCGCAGACTTCCCCTGGCGAAACCTATCATGGAGTGCAGATGAAAAGCATGACCTCTGGCTTATTGCCCCTCGAACAGGCGTTGGCAACGATATTTGCTCAGGTATCACCGATATCGGAAACAGAAAATGTTTCGCTGTATGATGCCGCCGGCCGGATCAGCGCCGACGTGATAACGTCCCCCATAGACGTTCCCCCCTTCGCTAATTCTGCAATGGATGGTTATGCCGTTCGCTGCGCCGATCTCTGTGCGTCAGAACCGCTACCGGTGGCGGGCAAAGCCTTTGCAGGGGCGCCATTTAACGGGGATTGGCCCGCTGGAACCTGTATCCGCATCATGACCGGCGCCCCCATTCCTGAAGGTACCGATGCGGTTATCATGCAGGAACAGGCGGAAGTCAGCGCCGTCGGCGTGCGCTTTACCCATGACGTCAAGCCCGGGCAGAATATCCGTCGATCCGGTGAGGATATCCGTGCAGGCGCGGTTGTTCTGCCCGCAGGAAGAAAATTAAGCGTAGCGGAATTGCCGTTGCTGGCTTCGTTAGGGATCGCCCGAATTAATGTATTCCGTCGTTTGAAAGTGGCTATCTTTTCAACCGGCGATGAACTTCAGCCCGTCGGCACCCCGCTTCAGGCCGGACAAATCTATGACACTAACCGTTTCGCCGTGCGCCTGATGCTGGAACAAATCGGCTGTGAGGTTAACGATTTGGGTATCATTGGCGATGACCTTGCCGCCCTGCGCAACACTTTTCACCGGGCGGACAGCAGCGCCGATCTGGTTATCAGCAGTGGGGGCGTTTCCGTCGGTGAAGCGGATTACACGAAACAGATGCTGGATGAATTAGGCGATATCCATTTTTGGAAACTGGCGATCAAACCCGGTAAGCCGTTTGCCTTCGGCAAGTTACAGCATGCCTGGTTCTGCGGCCTGCCGGGCAATCCGGTTTCCGCGGCCCTCACCTTCTATCAACTGGTTCAGCCCCTGCTGGCTCGTTTAGGTGGGCATACAGAGTGGCATTTACCTGAGCGTATCCGCGTAAAAACAACCAGCGCACTGAAAAAGACGCCCGGTCGCACAGATTTTCAGCGTGGTGTCTTCAACCGTAACGCACAGGGTGAACTGGAAGTCAGAACTACCGGACATCAGGGTTCGCATGTCTTCAGTTCCTTCAGCCTCGCGAACTGTTTTATCGTGCTGGAAGCCGAACGCGGACAGGTCGCCGCAGGTGAATGGGTCGAAATAGAACCGTTCAATTCACTGTTAGGACATTGATCATGCTGCCGGAACTCAGTGATGCCGAAGCGCTGCGCTACAATCGTCAGATTGTGCTGCGCGGCTTTGACTTTGACGGACAGGAAAAACTGAAAGCGTCGCGCTTACTGATTGTCGGGCTGGGCGGGCTTGGCTGCGCGGCGTCACAATATCTGGCTACGGCGGGCGTCGGCCACCTGACGCTGCTGGATTTTGATACCGTTTCGCTTTCCAACTTGCAGCGTCAGGTATTACACCGTGATGAACGCATTGGCATGGCGAAAGTCGAATCCGCGCGGATCGCACTGACAGAACTCAACCCACATCTCTCTTTAGATACGGTAAACGCCAGTCTGGATGACGAGGCGCTCGGCGCCCTGATGGAAAAGCACGATGCGGTGCTGGATTGTACCGACAATGTGGCTACCCGCGACAGGTTGAACCGCCTGGGTTTTCAGTTGAAAAAACCGTTGATTTCCGGCGCGGCAATCCGTATGGAAGGCCAGATCAGCGTGTTTACCTACCAGCCGGATGAGCCTTGTTACCGTTGCCTTAGTCGGTTGTTCGGCGATAACGCGCTGACCTGCGTGGAATCGGGTGTGATGGCCCCGCTGGTCGGCGCCATCGGCAGTCTGCAAGCTCTGGAAGCCATCAAACTACTGACCCGTTACGGCAACGTCGCCACGGGTCGTCTGCTGATGTTTGATGCCATGACGCTGCAATTTCGCGAAATCAAGCTGCCGAAAAATCCCGCCTGTGAGGTATGTGGCGGTTGATTAACCGTATCGGCGCCAATTGCATCGAAAAACAGAACCGCGCCCCTCGTTTGCCCGCCGGGGCGGTTAGCCCCTGAGTGATATCTCATTCATATTGTTATGACTTTGTGTATATTTAAGGTGTAAAATGTTCGTTCGATGCTTAAGCAGGTCAGACATACTATGAGCCAAGCGCTGTCTATTGACGAAAAAATCCAGAATTCTATCACCAAGGTCGCCAAAGTCGTTTTTCCTACCAATATCAATCACCACTCCACCCTGTTTGGTGGCACCGCGCTGTCGTGGATGGACGAAATCTCTTTCATTACCGCAACCCGTTTCTGCCATAAACCACTGGTGACGGTTTCCACAGAAAAGATTAACTTTAATACGCCGATTCCTTCCGGCACGATTATCGAACTTATCGGACAGGTCAGCCGGGTGGGAAGAACCAGCCTGACCGTTGATGTTAATGTTTTTCTGGAACAGATGTACGCGGAAGGCCGGACCAAGGTGATATCGGGACAGTTCAATTTTGTTGCAGTGAATGATGAAGGCCGGCCGATTCCATTATTTTAGACAGACACGCTTTAGAGACGTGCCGGCCTCAACGGTGAGGCGGAGATAATCACCGCGTTATTATCTCGAATTCACCCATCGTTAGTAAATTTACATATATAAATCAATCTACTATTTTCTTGTATGCAATAGATATCAGTGCCACAGTGTATAAATAAGCAACCATGTAAAGGGGTACGAACCATGAGTAATGCTTTTTTGCAAGCCATCAAAGCCCGCCGCTCCATCTATGCCATTGGGAATAAATTACCCATTTCCGAGGATGCGGTAACCGCATTGATTACCGAAGCCGTTAAGCAAAGCCCTTCATCCTTCAACTCGCAGAGCTCGCGCGTGGTGATCCTGTTCGGTGAACAGCATGCCAAAGTCTGGGATATCGTTAAGCAGCAGTTGAAGAAGATTGTTCCTGAAGGATCATTCGCGGCCACAGAGCAGAAGCTGGCTTCGTTTGCCGCCGGCGCGGGCACCGTCTTATTCTTTGAAGACACAAAAGTCATCGAAGATCTCCAGAAGAAGTTTGCTCTGTATGCGGATAATTTCCCTGTCTGGTCGGAGCATTCTACCGGGATTGCCCAGTTCGCCGTGTGGTCCACTCTGGCGCAGGAAAAAATCGGCGCATCGCTACAGCATTACAATCCGCTAATTGACGACGATGTGAAAACACAGTGGAATTTACCTGCCAGTTGGAAGCTGCGCGCTCAATTGCCATTCGGTTCAATTGAACAACCCGCGGGTGAAAAAACCTATATCCCGGATGAAGAACGTTTCCGTATTTTCAAATAATCCGTTGATACATAGAGCTTGATATAAAAAAGGGACCACGCAGCCATGCGTTCCCTTTTTTAACCATGCTTCCCCTTTCTCATTATTAAAACGTCTAAATAGCAATACGCGCATTCATCTCATCTCGGCGCAAATACTCCGAATAAATCGTTGCAGGTTCCTGCCCCTTTTTTCTCCGGTTCAATAATATTTTTCACATTACGGAGACGTTTTAATAAGCCTGCAATAAAATACGAAAAATCACATTCTCAGCCCCCTCCTTTTCTGATAATTCATGATAGCTACTGTGATATTTTTCTATTTTTTACAGGGAAGAACGGCGCATCGGAGATGCTAATTGGTAGCATTTCTTTGCACATCAACACATTGATGTTTCTTGGCGCGACTGCTTAACTTCAGTAAGATGCTCTGCGATATTCGTTAGGTGAGCGATGGATTTTGAATTGCCTTATCATTTGATGACTACATTGAGGACAATGTCTTGCGGATCGGACTAATGACAAACTCACGCTGGTTGAATAAACCCCGGGCAATAATCGTGTTTGCCGCGATGCTCCTCACTGCGTTTCTGGTTATTAGCTGGACCAGCTATGAAGTTGCAAAAGAGTCACTGGAAGAAGAAATAAAAGAAAACACCCTGCCCCTCACCAGCGACAACGTGTACTCCGAAATCCAGCAGGACTTGCTCAAGCCGATATTCATCTCATCACTGATGGCGCACGACACATTTTTGCGTGACTGGGTTATCAATGGCGAAAGCGATCCATTGGCGATGATCCGTTACCTGAAAGAAATCGATAACCGTTTCAATACCATTTTCTCTTTTTTCGTTTCAGATAAAACCAAACGGTACTACGACCCCCAACGCATTCTGAAAACCGTCTCAGAGCAATCCCCCGACGATCGGTGGTACTTCCAGGCCAGAACGCTGTCGGATGAGACACCCTATGCTATAGATATTTCCGTTGACCCTGAAGATCGTACGCGCCTGGACATCTTTATCAATCACCGGGTGATGGACTATAACAATAACTTCATTGGAATTACGGGAGTGGGGATCCCCGTTGAACGGGTAAAAAACCTGATTGAAAAATACGAACAGCGTTATAACCGAACCATCTATTTTATTGATAAAACGGGTAACGTGGCATTGCATGGAAACACCTACAATCGTCCATTGAAAATTCAGGAGCAGCCCGGCCTGTCCTCGTTGGCCACCTCAATATTGACGGTGCCCGGCGGCGCATATGAATATTTTTCAAACGGCAGACAGGTTTTCCTGAACACGCGGTTGTTGCCCGAGTTTGGCTGGTATCTGATGGTCGAGCAAAGTAATCATCCCAGCGAGAAACGCCTCTATGACACGCTGATGAAAAACCTCGGCGTCAGTATTGTCGTTAGTATGCTGTTCTTATTTCTGCTATGGCTGACTATCGGCGGCTACCAGCGGCGTCTGGAGCAGATGGCCACCACGGATAAGCTGACCGGCATTATGAATCGACAGGCCTTTGATTACTTTTTCAAACGTTTATTGGCCCGACGCATGTCTCATCACCAGCCCGTCGCCATTCTGTTAATTGATATTGACCACTTTAAACAGATAAACGACCACTATGGTCACGGCGTTGGCGACGTGGTTCTGCAACATATTGCCGGCCTGATACAGCAAACCATTCGAAGCAGCGATCAGGCCTGCCGCTGGGGCGGAGAAGAGTTCGTCATACTGCTGGACGACTGTAACCTCGATAACGCATTACTGCGGGCCGACTCGTTGCGTAAAAAGATTGAAGCGGCGAAAGTTCGGGCTGAAGGCGACACGATTCAAATTACCATCAGTTGTGGCGTCGCGGAGTATCAAAACAATGAAACATTGGAGACGATGATTAATCGAGCGGATATTGCGCTCTACCAGGCGAAACAGCAAGGGCGCAATCGGGTTGTTAAATCAGAATAGCTGTTAAATTAGAATAGTGGCTAAATCCGCACACGTTTCAACATCCGCTGTTCTTACTCCCGCCAGAGAGCATCAGGTCGCTGGCGGGAATACATTACCTCATCTGTTTTCCGTAGGCATACTTCACTTCAGAAACGCGCAACTCATAACGTTTGTACCATTCGGTGATACCAAATTCCTGCGCAATACGGTGCTCTGAGTGGTTTCGCCACCGCTTGATGGCTTCAAGCGAATCCCAGTACGAGACGGTTATGCCAAATCCCTGACTATCGCGTGCGCTTTCTGCGCCCAGATAACCGGGTTGCTCCATCGCCAATTCAACCATACGAAGCGACATCGCGTCATACCCATTATCCCCTTCGGTGCGTTGAGATGAAAAAATAACCGCAAAATAAGGCGGTTCTGGCAAACGGGTAAATTGAGTATCCGACATGAACAACCTCTGAATACGGGGAAATAATAAAAAGATACGCCGAAACCATTGGGATCAGACGTATCCGGGACCGAATACGTTTTAATACATTGAATTAACGGACGCAATCGAAAGGTATCAATATCGGCAGAATAAATAAAAGCGGATCTCACCACCGGTGACACCCGCCTGCCATTGTTTAAAATAATAAGCCATCCGGTATCATGTTGTACCCGATATGCTTCCTTAAATTTTATTCATTTTTAAATACTATTCGTTTTAAATACTATCCGTTTTGGTCTGAACCCAGAACGCATGGATCAGCCCGGGGAAATACCCCAGCAAGGTGAGAATAATATTCAGAATAAATGCGCCGCCAACCCCTTTCCCCAGCAACACGCCCAAAGGCGGTAAAAGGATGGTAAATACGATTCGCCAAAAACCCATATCAGTCTCCGTAACGTAATGATTACCTATGACCCTAGTACAGATAACGCGATTTGTCAGCATTAAAGGGAAGATCAACGGCAGTGCATCAGGATTGCAGAAGAAAAAATGGTTTGATAGATGATTTTCTCACCGGGATTTTTATCACAGAATAGAATGCCTATAAGTGATTGAATAATGGCGGAGAGAGAGGGATTTGAACCCTCGGAGGGATTGCTCCCTCAACGGTTTTCGAGACCGGTATAACACCAGTTAACATTCAATAACTTACTGGTTTTTGTTGGTATATATCATGAAATCACGTATTGTTATATCAATAAGTTACAATGCCTTAATCAACCAAATACCAACAAAATAACGCATAAAAATGAAAACTTTCGATTATCACGGAACAACGATCTGCATACTCGACGACAATGACATGTTAACTGAATGCCCCGTCGGTTCCTATGCAGTGATCGAGCGAGAAAGAAGCGCCAGCGATTCATATTGATCCCGTCCCAACGCTGGAAGATGCGCTCGACATCATCGCCAATAAACATGCGTTTTTTGCGTAAGAATTACAGCGCACTCAGTACAAAATTTTCGTTCGTAAAAATGAATTCGAAATATTTATTGTTGATCGTGCTATGCCAGCGCCAGCGCAAGCCCAGTTGTTTTCCGTAGAAATTTGAATAATCCTGCTGCTGAACCTTAAAATAGCGATACCCAGTCGATGCCAGCCACCCTAAAAATGCCTGTCTATCAATAACAGCCGGATTTATTGTTGATAATGTCTGATATGCGCCGGTACTCTGACGTAATACTGACGCAGTACCGCTATCGTATTTCACACCCAGCGCGGTAGGCTGGGCTCCAGATGTAGAGAACATATCAACAGGAACGATCTCGCCAGTTTCCACAACAATGTATTCAAAATATGACCAATCAACATCAATGCCATTACTGGCCAAATTGCTGAGTAGCGGGATTTGGACGCTATTTGCAATCCACGAAAGACGGTTTGTTGTTTCTGATGCAATACCCTGCGTCAATGTGAGCGTTGTCGCATTAGCTATATCGTAATACGCGGATGGATCTTCATATTCTGTATCTCCCGGGAACACTTTTTTAAATGTCCCGTTATCATTAATCCACGCGGCCGTCACGGGTTTAAACGTCCCATCGTCATTGATATTCAGCGCTGAAACAGTGGCGAAAACGCCCCCGGATGTTTTGCGATAAATTGGCATTATGCCTCCGTTTGATACCAGACATGACCGTTTGCATATCCCGTAGCATCAGTCGGCGCAACATCGGTCGATATCGTGTAGCTCACGCCCAAGTTCTCGCGTGATTCTGCTGCGTCCGCTACGTCTGACAGATTATTTGCGATGGCAAGGAAATCACCGCCTGACTGTTCCCACGCGCCAAATGTCTGCGTTGCCGTGTCGACGCAGTAGCGGTGATAAACATCCGTCGTGTTGTACGGATAGTAAATCTGACGTATGCCGGTTCCAGTGGTTTTGATGACATCCAGCATGCCGGCCAGCGCAACGGGATAGTGCCGGGCTGCTGTCGCATTGCTGGTCAGTGACTGGAATTTGCGGCCAGGGCTGGTGACGGTGTTCAGGTCTTCCGTTCCCAGCGTTGCGCTGGCTTGCGGCACGGCGTTGACATCCGTTGCCGATAGACTGTCTTTCGTCGCTAAATCGCCCAAGCCCAGTGCGTTCCGCGCTTGACCCTGCGCCACTGCGCCGCCAGCGGAAATTTCAGAGAGATTGTTTTCAATCTGGAGATAAATCTCCGGCACTTCCTCTTCCGTCGCAGTAATCGTTATCGATGCCGTTACGCCAGAACTCGCGCCGGTCAGCGATAATGTGGCTGTACCTGCGCCGCTGATGGTCAGTGTACCATCGGCCGCCAGCGTGGCGACCGTAGGATCGGAAGATGCGGAGTTTACAGTTTCCGTGTAGCTAGTGGGCGAGTACGTCACGGGAACAGCATAGGTGTTGCCTGCCAGCAACTCAGCAGGGATAGCGCCAATAGAGATTGTGGTCAGATAGACATGCTGCGTTACTGTCGCCGTCGCGGTCAAGCCGGTAGATAGGCTGGCAATGATAGTCTGCGTGCCGCTCTTTCCCGCCGTGGACGAGTACAGTCCGTTGCTGTCTATGCTGCCCAATGTTGGATCAGATACGGCCCACGACACTGGATAATCAGCGGACAATGCCGCAGGCAGTACCGTCCCTGCAAACTGCCGAGTTGTGCCAGCGTTGATCGTCACCGCTGAAGGAGAAATCACTAGCGCTGTCGGCGTGGTCGAGCCGGAGTTTTCAGACTCAGCCAGATCGGTTTTGATGATGTACATTGCCGCAATATTAATCGGGCGAGTTTCAGAGCCTGTATTTTCCTGAATCTCGCCGCTTTCTATTCTTCCTGCCGCAAGGCTCGTTCCGCTATTCCCACATTGGTGTAGAGCCCCCTCTTGTGGCCCATACGAATCAGCCCTAGTACCAAACCTGCCGGTAATTAGAATGTGAGAATGTGGACCGACCTCATCACTTTGAACGCTCCCCAACTCTCGATCCGCATCAATCGTACTGCCGTTAGACCATGCACGAACGAACCTGCCGCGATAATCCGGCACCACACCGTCGGGATACATCAGTGCAAGTTTGGGATTTTGTTCCGTGTCGAATTCCTGCCCGTTCAGTTCCAGCCAGCCATCGGGCGGAGTTTCGCTGCCCCACATCACAATCGCGCCAACGGGCAGCAAGTACGGCGTCAGCGCGGTTTTTAGTTGTTCGTCGAGATAGCTGGCGCCGGCATGCAAACGGCGTGGGGTAATAACCTGCGTGCTGCCCTCGCCTGCGATCGCTTCTTCTTCCGTGGCCTCGCGCTGGATGTACACCTGCCATTTCGTTGCATCAGCGCCCGGCGTCGCCGTATTGTTGCCGGCAAGCGACAAATACAGCGCGCCGTTGTACTCGACGACAACGCCAGCATCATACGCAAACGCTGCGCCGTTGTTGTTCGCCGTCGTGATCCATTCGGGGTATGCGTTAGTCTGGTACTGACGGATCGCGCCGGTGATTGCGTTCAGCACCGTATTCATGGCTTCACGTTCTACCGGCTTCGCGTTGGCGTCTGCCGCTGGGTCTTTTGCATAGTCCGGCCCCCACCCCGATGGATAGCTCACGCTGCCGTCGCTGGCGGCGGTTTCGGGAATAGCTTGGGTATCACCGTTCGATGCGAACGGTACGCGGAAGAATTTCTGATCCATTTATTGAACTCCAGAAATGAAAAAAGGCCGCGATGCGGCCATAGAGGATTTTGATTCGGCTTGCAGAATTACGGGATTTAATACGTGTAATTGCCCGCTTTGCGTGAGTAAAATTCACGCATCAACATGAATAAAAGACGGTGATACTGTCCCACAATAAACATTACTGTGTCTGACTGATTGCGTTTCTACTGTATTTTCGCGTTCTGGCATGTTAACGCGAACCTGAATATAAAAACCTTTTGGAACATCTATCAAATCACCATTCTCGTACCCATCGATTTCATTACGAGCAAATGAAATCGCGTCCGGGTGTGGACGATGATAAATGCGGACGATGACCGAACCATCGGGCTCTACGTCAAAATCATTCCACGTCAATTCGAGTCCATTACGGCAGCGCGGGTTTGTTACGCCGCCGTCAATTCCGTTCCAAGCCGCGTCTGGATGCATACCCGCACAACCGGTTATTTTGTACGTTCCCTCACTCAATCGTTCAACTGCCACCCCCTCGGCATCGTCTGTAGCAGTGAATGAGCCGTCTGCGTAGATGTTTATAACCGGTGATGCTGTTTTCCAAAAACCGCTAGAATCTGCAACTGCATTATTCCCGGTCACTAACGCCGTACCTGTCGCAGCGGTTGGAATATTAATTACTGTTTGATTTGTCGTTGTGTCGCCAGCAGAGCGACTATAAATTTGAAGCGCACCCGCTAATGACGCCGTTATAAGTCGATATCGACCAACTGTCCCAGCAGCGATGCCGGTATTTGATAATTCGATTCCGGGAAATGATGTTCTGACGATGGATATATTTTGGCTAAATGTTTTAGTCCCTGTAATTGTTTGCGCGGTGCTTGTTGTGACGCCTGTATTTTCTGTGAGAACATTTACACCGTTTATTGTTACGGTTGTCGCTACGTTCAATTGAATATTGCCATTTTGCAATAAACGAATATAAGCACCGCCTGATTCATTAAGTAACGAGACGTCTGCTGTTGTATTAGAACCACGCCCTATCCACCATGTGTTAACCCCTGCTTCGGTTTGCCCTCGTATAAAATTCGCCATATTGGTACTAACGGGACGTAGCACTATTCCTGCGCCGTCATAAGAAAAGACTTTAACGCCTGTAATAGTTTGAGCTCCAGCAGCCGTCAAGGGATTCTGTAAATTTCTATTAGTCCAAAACTCAGACCAGCCAGACCAAACACCGCCATTATAGCAGTTATAAAATACTCGATGTGATGCGGCTGTTATTGTTGCAGGGGTAGCAAAAACGCCGCGTAAACTGTTATTAAAATTTATTAATTCAAACATCCAGCCCTCGGAGGATGTCGGTGTACTTGGATTTGTCCCTAATGCTGAATATTTTCCTGATTGTGCTGTTGATAGATATGTTAAAACATCAGTACCTGCTGGAATTCTAATTCCAACACCACCCAAACCAAAGGCACCTACTGACATAAGCCGTGCGGCAGTCGAATCAATTAACGAGGATATAACTGTCGCAAGCGCAGCATTTTTTAAACCCAGATTTTCACGAAACGTCTCAGCATCATCAATATCAGAACCGTTGGCGGATTTTTTCATTGAATCATTAGCGGATTGCGAAGCCTGATCAATATCATTAGATAGTTGATTAAGTTCATTTTCTGTATTTTGTGAAAGTGAATCAATATCCTGATTGATTTGATTAATAGTATTTTCTGTGTCTTCGCTCAGTTGGTTTAATTCATTTTTGATTTCTTCCAGTTTGGTTTTTAAATATTTCGTCCGATTCGATAGCGCCCTGGCTTGAAAATTTGCGGGTCCATCTGTTCCACCCAACACATCCGTATTAATCTGTAGCTCAGGGACTTTGTCAGTAAATTCATTTAACTCATTAATTGCAGGTAAATCATCTGGTGTAATTAAATCTGACACGACTACCCCCTAAAAGAATATGCGCCATCATATTTAATGGCACCGTTAAATTTGACTCTCGTTGATAATTCGCTCGACTCAATGTTTTCCCATTCGCACAATGGCGTTAAAACCTGAGCGCGGGCGACCACGCTGTAACCGACATCTATATTCGGTGTCGTCTCAAAATACCCGTTATCATCTGTTACCAGCCGTTCTGTGACTGTTGACCCGCCAGCCAGCGTGTAAATCAGCGTGATATCCACGTCAGACACAACAATGCCCGCGCCCGCCGTTAACGCGCCAGAAAGAACACCATCAGTGAACGTCAACGTTAATTTCAGATTGGTGTAAACCTTAATTCCATCCCCATGCCAGAACGGGGCGCGGAAATTCGAGTAATGCGGGCCGAAGCCGAAGGGTTTGTATGTCAGCGTGCGAGCTTGTTTCATCCCGACGCCCTGCGGTCGTGGTATCAGGTCGTAATCAGCGACAAGTTTTTGCGAGCCAACGTCGAGATATTCGAAAAAAATAGGGCGCATGGTCATATCCTGACCATCCAGAATTAGTGCGTCGGTGCCAAGGATGTAATCGGTAGCCCGCTTTATTTCGTCAATCGTCGCAATGCTGTTGTTTTTGAAAATCTTCGCCTTAATCATTCGGCGAAACAGGTCGTCACTCACTGCCGCTGACGCGCAGGCCGGGTAAAACGTCCCGACCGGACGCTTTGTGTATCCCGCGATGCGCCCGCAGATATCGAGTTGCTCGCCCTCGGCGCTATCGATATCGAGCATCGTCTGGATTTTTGCTAACTGATCCTCGATGCTGGCTTGGGCGATGTCAGGCAAAGTCAGCAGCAGCGCGATCAGTTTCGGCGCGTTTTTATATTGCCAGTAGACTCGCGTCAACGCCTTATCACGGTGCTGCATAGCTCACCTCGATGCCATCCGCCGAGAACACGGCCAACTGGTTAAACGCGATAGGGATGGTACTGTGCGTCACGTCGTCAGCGCTGGCGCCGACGGTGATCGCTGCAACGTAATCGTCATTGCCAACGATTTTATTCACCGGCGTGAACAGGCGTCCAGCACCCACGGTTTCACCAATACGAAACCCCTGTTTTGCAAATCCGTTTGTTTCCGGGAAACCATTCAGCGAATAGTCGATGATCGCCTGTTTTATTTCGGCGTCAGTGGCGCTGGTCAGCGTGTCAGAGACAATTTCCACACGAACATGCGCGGACACGTATTCAGGACGGAAAAAAGTCGCATTGAACGGGTTCCCGCCCGGTGTATTGGTGTCTGTGCTGATCCGGTTCGGGATGCTGGCGTTATAGCGGTTCAGACCACAGCCGGGGTTTTTCCGCACCGACAGCGTGACCACAATGTCATCTACCGAGCCACCATCGATAAAAATCGCCATCGAATGCCCCTCAACGCCGTTTGCGTCGGGCGATGACTCGGTATTCTCATAAATGCGCACCTTCTTCACGCCATCTATGTTGACCAGCGCGGCATAGATGTTGTCGATCTGGTTATTTCCGGGTAGCGCTACAGATTCATTGCGCCGGATACGGAATGCATCATCACTTTCCTCATTGGCTCCCAGCGACGCCGCGTCAGGATTAGTTACTGACGTAATACCGCCAACCGGTGTGGCGATGATCGACAGGTTGTCGCTGTTGGCGCCCTGCGATCCGGCAGTGGCGCATGTCACATTCACCGTTGCGTTGCCGCTATTGTCGGTCGCTACCGTCGTATCCGTGGCCCAGAGCGTATTCGTGATTCGGTTGCGAACCAGCGTACCCGCAGGGATCTCCACCAGCGGCGTGCCGGTGAAAACCACCGTCGCGGTAGAAAATGTTGCATCCTGCCGGGTGATGCCGGCGAACGCCGCGATGCGGTCGAGTTGCTGTCCTATGGCCGAGTTCGGATCAGCGGAATGATATGCGTTGATTACCGCCTCATCCAGGTTCGCCAGCGTTTCGCACCACGCCGCGATAATCAGGCCGTCCGGCGATTCCGGATTGATGTTCCAGCCGTCGTCAATATCCAGATAGCGCTGGCGCATCACGGCAAGATAGCTGTTCAGCGTCTGGCCGACGGCCCCGTCTTTTGTGATCTCCGCCATTAGATGATTTCCTCGTTAAACAACAGTTCGAACTGTTCGTTATTGATATCCACCAGCGACGCATAAACGGTGATTTTTCGGGTTTTCTGGTCGATATCGAACTCAAATCGGTTGATGCCGACGACGCCCGGCGCGGTCAAAATCCGCTGCTTGATGTTCGCCGCGGCAATGTCTGCTTGGGTTTTGCCTAAAATGTTCTGAAACCACGGCGTTCCCTCCGTTGAGTCCAAAAAATACTCACCGAGAAAAAGCCGCAGCCGACGGATAATCCCCTGTCGCGTCGCCTCTTTCCCGGTCGCGAAATGATCGCCATGCGTGACGATATCGCCGTCCACAAAATTACGGATCACAGTTCAGACTCCATAAAAAAGCCCCAGCGAATGCCGGGGCGTGGGTGTTACTCTGGAGTTCTCACACAGCCAGAGGAGCAACATCAATGAGCATTAAAATTCCCTGTCCGAATTGCGGTGGCGAGGTCATCAAAACGCCTACCAAAGTCAACTCGCTGGACGATCTGATCGGTGCCGTCTGCACCGGTTGCGGGCGGCCCATCAGTAAGGATGATGTCATCGCATACGCTAGAAAGGTGGCTATCGAGAAAATCAGGAGCGCCATCAGGAAACCGTGATTTAATCAGCCCGGCCAATTCTTCCACCTTGCGGTCAATATCAGCGGTGTCGAGCACCACCCTCACCGCTATTTTACCTGTTGCCATAACCCCTCCTATTGAGGCCCATCTGTGTTGCCGCTTCCGCGATCAACACCACCGTGAACATGTGACTCAAATTCGATATTGCCAACGGCAAGCCCACCCTGCGTTACCTGTGTCCGCCCGTTCAGATCGGTTTCACCGGCATTGGTAAATTTCTGCCCGTTGTACGTCATGCCGGATTCGCTCAATGTCAAGGATGTATCGCCAACCGTCAGAGTTATTCCGCTATCCATCAGGTGAATGCGTACCGAACCGTCACGGTTGCTCATACCCATACCTGATGTCGGCAAGTCCGGAATAGCCGTTTTCAGAGAGCGATAACCCGGTGAGAAAAACGCGTCGCTGGCGCTGAACATTTCCGGCCCAACCGGTGGTGCCGGGCCGCCCATATCCAGCCATGCATCTACTGAGCGCTGGCTGAAATGAATGTACCCCTCCGTACCTGCTGGCAGTTCATGAAAAACCGACCAGCCCGACGATCCGGAAAACCGAACGGGAACGTTAACCAACAGCGGCAGCGTTTGAACCTCCCCATCATTCATTCTGCGCTGAATGCCGCATTCGACCTGCGCTCGTTGATTATCTGGATTGTAGGCAACAACATGGCCTGGCATACCGACCATCAATCCGCTGACCATGTCCATGCCAGCGGATTGAATCGCTGAAAATAACGGATTTGTGCTTTTCATTGCGCGCTACTCCATTGGCATCGGAACGTTGTGCGCCAGTCATCATTCCAAAAATCGCCCTGATGAGTGTTTGATAGCACGCGGAATGATCCGGTTCGGCGCTGAATGTCGGCCATGTCGTTCAGTCCCGTGTTATACATGCCGCTATAATTAATCGTCCAAAAATCGGAGCGGATTTTCAGCAAATCACCTGGCTTAATGATGTGGTTCAAGCGGGTGTCAACTTCCAAATCCTTTTGATACCAACGCGGGTAGCTTTCCATGCCGTTATTGGAATTGAGTTCGTAAGTGGTCGGGCGTGTGGCTCCCTCACGAATGAGGGTGGTTTTTGTTTCTGACAATAGCCAGTCATAGCGCCACGCCGCTTTCATCGCGTTAAGAAAGTTCCTGCTTGATGTATGCGGCAACGTGTAGCCGTGATTGAACGTTGGAAGGTCGGAGAAATCGCCTACGGTTTCGATCGGTGGACCAAATGATCGCGCTACATCCTGCAATATTTCTATTGCTTGCGTTTTCTCGCCCCATGTTTTTCCGATAGTGGCGTCAGACCAGACCTCAGTCCAGCAGTTAAGCCGCAGGTAAACGCTGACGCCATCGCGCCCAACTTCGACGCTGTTTATCTGCCCGGTGAATATTTCTCCCGATGATTCCTCATAACCGGCGGTCAACCTGACTGTACCGAAGCGTTGCCGTTTTTTATCGAATTTCTGTATCAGTTGACGGTACTGGCTGGATACGCCGTAAACCATAATCATGGCGGTTGCCACCTGATTCATTGGCATATTGGTAATAAGGAATCTAACCTGGGTGGGTGGTTCACACGTCAGTTTATTACCCTCTGCCGATGTAATTTCCATGTTATACGTTCGCCCGAATAATCTAGTCATTTGGATACCAGTTCAGGTTGTTGGTGACGCCCAAATTAGCGAGCGTTGGTGTCTCGCCCTCCAGCACAATCTTACCGATGGTGGTATTCAGGCCTGCCAGCAGGTTGACGCCCACATGTAACGCTCTCCCCAGCGCGATCGGATTATTGTCCGCGTCGCGGATATCGACCACGAAATAACTGTACCGGGTTAACCAGCGAACGTTGAACTGCAACGGTATGTCATTGAGCGTTGAGGTAAACGAAAAATCAGCCAGCCCGCGCGTGAGTGGAATAGTTTTCATTGCGGCGTCACCTCGCCTAAGTGGACGTTCGCCTGCCCTTGCGTGGCTGCCGTGTCACCAGCCGGCAAATTACTATTGATTGTCGTTGCGCCGCTGTTGCTGTCCTTTATCAGTAGTGAGCGCATTTCGACGACGATCTCTTGTCCGCCCTCGTTTTCCTTGCTTTTCTGCACCCGCGTATTGGTAATGATCATGTTGTCGTAGGATGAATTGATGCCGATAACCGTAAGGATGGATTTCTCGACCTGCAACTTCCTTAGCTCCAGTAATGCTGACTCTGATCGTTTCGTACCAGAAGCTACAAATGACAACCCAGCAGATGCAGCCAGCCCAGCTAGTACCGCTGATCCACCACTCAACAGTGAACTGGCCGCCCCTACAGCTACACCGGCACCGATACCCGCGACACCTGAATACTGGCCTGCCTCATCCATTAATGCCTTTACCGGGTTATCAGAGATAGCGACCGTCATCGTAACTGTCATTGGCCGAGTTACGGCGTTGTCATTCGCTGTTTTACCCGTTTCTAACGGATATTCGCTGACGTCTGTCCGTAGTTCGCTGGATTCTTCCAATATCGCGTCAAAAAAAATCCCGCCGATTTCTGGGTGGGACTTATCGAACACTCCGACGATTGACATGGTTACCGCCTATTACTGTTAAATGACCGCTCCAAATTCTCCCCGGCGATCGTTAGCGCATTGGCTATCGAGTCCTGCACCTGTTGCTCATTGAGTCCTAAGCCGGAAATATTTTGTGTGTTGTTTAGGGTGACACTGACGGGCCGTGACGATTCGGAACGATTGATAGATGGATTATGCGGAGCCTGACTGCGGCGCTGAACGTAATCAGGCGTGTAGTAACTCTCCATCTCCTCCATGCTGCGTTTAGGTTGCGCATACGGCGACGACGGCAGTGACGCCCACACACCGCCGAGATTATTGGTTGCTGTCATGAAGTCTCCACTCAGTACATTTTCTAGCTGACCAGCACGCTGGATAAGCCACAGTGCGGCCATATCCTGACTTTGCGGTGAAAAGTCGTTTAACCCTAGTGCTGCCGCCGCCTCATCCCATGATTTTTGCGTGAACTGGTAACGTCCCGCCGCCGATGTTTTATTCCACGTTCCGTCCGTCTGCCGGAAGTCTTTTAACTGGCGTGGGTGATCGGAAAGACTGGCAACCTGACCACCACCAAATAGGGTGTGATAACCGGAATTCATGTATGCGCTTGTACCTTCAGCGCGAGATATGGCATCAAGATAGGATCGGGCGTTGGGATTATTTAGAGCGGAATGTAGCGAATTACTCCCCGATAGATATACCTGCGGTATGAACTGATCCCGTTGCTTTATTTCTTCTTCCGATCCAAGAAGTCCTCGCATTATAGTGTCATTTCTGCGCAGATGGTTTCTTAACTCAATGCCCCGCCTTTCAGCGTCATCCATCACATCGCTATACAGTTCCAGTGGGGATTTATTCCCCATAACTTCACGTCTGGCGAAATTATTTATATCTTCTTCTGGCCCCAGAAGTTTACGCATGACAGCATCGTTACGCCGTAAATGATTTCTAAATTCTATTCCTTGCTTTTCTGCATCATCCATTATCTCGTCGTACCAACTACCGGACGTAACCTTATCTACAATGCCGTTAATTTCCCCTCTATTTTTATCAACAAATTGATTTATATCCCCAAGCATTTTGTTTAAGTTTTCAAGCAATGGCCCACCGATTTGATAAGAAAGAACCTCAAAATTTCTTCCGATATCTGCCATTGAATCTCTAAACTTCTGTGCGTTTTCCAAAATCTTTTCATCAATAACATAGGGGGTTTTATCAGACATTTCCTGCGCCTGTTGAAGAAAACGCGGCCCCTGTTCCAGAAGTCTAACCATCGGAGAATCAGCGCCAGTCCCTATACCTTGCTGCAAAAAGGCACGCTGATCATTATTCATTCGTTGATAGCTGTCAGAAAGATACCGTAGGGCATCAGATGGCGACATATTGGCAAAATCAGACGGGTTAAAAGCGCCATTCCAGTAAGCTTTATCACCTAACTCCCCAAACCTCGCCTGTCTCTGTATAGTGCTTATTGATTTCGCAACCTGGTTTGCATCACCATTCGATAATCCCAGGCGCTTCATAGCCATTTCAAGGCCCTGCAACTGTCGGATAGTAAATCCGGTATTATCACTAAGCCTCTTCATTTCCTGTGCTGATGTAGCGATACCGTTGGTTAGGGCATTAAACGTCAACGCGCTTCCTGTAGCAGCGGCTAACTGCAACACCCCATCGGTAACACCCTTGATGGCGTCCGCACCTTTCTGGAATGATTTAGCATCAGTTTCCAGCCCAAGCGACACCAGTAGCGAATCTATGGTTTCTGCCATTTATTGATCTCCATACGAAAAACTCAGACTTTTTCTGGGTATGATTATTTTATGGTTGGTATTATCTCTTTATAATTATTTCTATCGCTCTCATAGAATGACATTAATTTACTGCTCAGAGTTCCTTTCTCAAATCCAGGCTTTCTTCTTTCAACACTTATATCATACAAAACTTTATAGCATTCTTCTGATTTGTTCTTGCATGCTTTGTTTATTTTCTCTTTGTATTGGTTGTAGATGAAAACCATTTCAGCGCCAGAATAATATCTTATCTGCCCATCATTTCTTTTAATATCATTCTTTATTGAATAAAGAAGATTATTATAAACTTCCTTTACGTGATCTTCCGTAAATGAACAGTTATTCATTACAAGTAGATTATTTTTATCATCATGAGAAACAACCGTACACCTAAATTTAACCTTGTCACCCGATGACATTTTCATCATTCTTTCATCTGGCTTGTTAAATACTGCCACTACCAGCCCATTATCCCTATCGACATAGTGCCCAATTGTGGCTGCAATTTTATCATCGAGCGTATATATTCTAGATAGCCTACCTTCAATGTTAATCCTTTTCCCTTTATACTTTTCTGCCGCTAGTTGATTACTTACGTACAGATCATAAAAAAAACCAGAAATAACTCTTTCATAAACTGAGTTATATTCTGTCCACCACAATTCGGTAAAACCTGTTATTGATGATATATTCTCATCAATGTATATTTCCGCATAGTTATAAAACATATTAACATCATCAGGTATTACTGTTATTTTGTTTTTGTTATCAGCACTTACCACGCCAGAAACAAATAATAAAACAAAAGCTAGTATCCTCACATCCTTGCCCTCATAATATTTCACTCATTGTTAAATATTTCTGATACAGATCTTACCTCTAGCACGGTTTCTTGCGCGGTAGATAAGGGGACATTAACGCTGATGTAATAATCAGCAACAACCCTATTGCGTTTCGCCGCTTTCAGCTTTATGGCTAATTTCTGCAACCTTACCGGGTCAAGACCTTCGACTTCTGCCGCATCATGCATCAGATAATGCGTCAATCTTTCATGGACGCCGCCACGAACAGTTTTGTGATCGTATTTCGGAACCTTGTTATTCACCAGGTTCATGGCGAAATGGTACATGCCATAGTAAGCCCGGCTGGTCGCCGTTCTGATAGATATCTCATCCTCGGACAGCAGTAAGGACTCCGCGATTTTGATGAAGTCGTTGTGGTTAACCATTATTCGTCAACCTCCGCTTCGAAGAGCGCTACGCTGTCCACTCTTCCCAGCCCAGCATCAATAATTCTGTCTGCCAGCTTATCGTTGAGATAAAACAGGTAGTTAGGATCATCGGTTTTTACCCTGAACCCATACGCAAGATATCCGTACATATCCTCAGTTACCATACTGCTTGATGTCGGAATCTTCTCCTCCTCGGCAATATCCATCACCAAGCCAGCTAGCTTCTCTATATACGCCATATCATCAGGGTATCTTTCCGCCAAAGAAATGATATATTCGGCGTCTTTATTATTCAGCTCTATTCTCATTTCTTTAACCTTATCGATGGAAACATTAATTAGGTCTAATTTGCACCACATTACAGAATAAGAAACCAACTCTGACAATAACCAGCCATCAGAATAATCGGGAACCCTACTGATAACTGAAAACTCTTTATTATAAAGAAATAGCGCCTGAAGAAGTCTTAAATAATTAGACCAGTTAACACTTTCATGGGGATTTATTGATATGGCCTTTTCGCATAACGTAATGCCGTGTTCCACTTCGCCACTAATAATTCTCGCCAGCCCTTCAACATGCAGCGCCTGATCATCATTGGGCAGTTTTTTTGCTTCCCGGATGATTCGTTTCAATGTGAACTCATCTATCAGGTTGTTCCCAGCATTGATTGACGGGAACAACTCTGCAAGCAGTTCGTTTGTTTTGGGCTGCGGTATAGGTGCTGACATAACGGCTGTAGGTTGGTCGATGGATTTTCCTCATCCTATCACCAGTTGACGCCCCGATCACTATCCGCTATCTTCTTTCACACGAGGCGTCGAAACCTCCACAAACACGGTCAGAACCAACCCCGATAGTGTTGGATTTTTTATGCCTGTCATTCAGTGAACGCGCAGCGCGGTCACACCCCGATCAGAGTCGGGAGGGCGACGAATACAACACCCGCAAGGGAAATAAGTCCGCGGCTTTGTTTGTGCCGTTTCGAACCTCCCGGCACCACTCCGATAGTGGTAATTCGAAAAAAACAAACAGAGGTCATTATGACTACCCAACTCTCCGTAGAAAGCTTGTCCGTCATCGCTCACGCTGGCGTTCCCGTAATCACTACGAAATTGCTCGCTGAACTGTATGGGACGAAGGCGATCCTCATCAGCAACAATTTCGGCAGAAACAAAGATCGTTTTGTTGCAGGGAAACACTACTTCAAGCTCGAAGGTGAAAACCTCGAATCCTTGAGAACATCTTTAAGATGTTCTCGAACTCCGATCCACAAGAACGTGCGATTCCTCATGCTCTGGACAGAACGCGGCGCAGCTCGTCACGCCAAAATGCTGGAAACCGATCAGGCGTGGGACGTTTTCGAGAAATTAGAGGACTGCTATTTCAGTCAGCGTGAAAAACGAGCGGAAGAACCTGTTCGCAAAACCAAGCAATCCACGGCAAAACAACTTACCCCGCTGCGCCAGACTGTCGAGCGCCTAATCACCTCCGGCGTCGGTAATATCTACCCTGATATCTGGAAGCTGGTTCATAAGCGTTTTGATGTCGAAAACATCCAGCAATTGCCGCCAGACCAGATCAGTGAGGCCATCGACTACCTCAACGCACTGGAAGGTGAATATATCCAGCGCGGGCAGCAGACAACGAAAACCGCCGTGGCTCCTGTGGGTTCCCGCCGCGTGTTGCTGTACCTCGACGCTAACGGATCTGTGACAGGTTCACTCCCCATCGCACCAGATGAACTGGTGGCAAGCTGGAACACATTCGCCGAACTCGCACGGCGCGAGGGCTGGATTGTCGCCAGACGAGAGGACTTCGCAGCTAAGTTGCAGAACCTGCTGATTTAGCCAAAGGCGCAAGGACGCGCTCGCCCCCTCAATAAACAGAACTGTAGGAAGATTATCGGCCTCACTCGCTCAACCTTTACGCTGTTATTTTGTCAGGATTTCGTGTTGTCGGGATCGGTGGTATCACTATCTATCGTACCGGAGCGGATCATCACTTTTTCAAACTCCAGCGTTACATCGTAGTTGATTGCGAGGAGAAGTGCGCCGTGAAGTAACTGGATAGCCATCCCCAACTTTTTCTGATAGGGAGAGTCAATTTTTATGCCGAAATTCGATATTTTCATAAAGTTACCTCGTGACATTAGTGATCAGTTGCTGCCTATCATTACAGCCAACATATCGGCAGAGGATATAAAAATCAGTCGCCGGGTTTTCAATCGCGACTCTATTAGCACAGGCTCTGTGGTACTTGATGTAACCGTGGCAGTCGTCTCATCATCTTCCGCCTGCCTTGCCATCGCTAACATTATTACAACGTGGATTAAGGCAAAAAACTCAAAGAGCATCAAACTAAAACATGGTTCGATCTCGATAGAGGCGACAGGGCTCACGAAAGATGAGGTGTCCGAGATTATTCAAAAATACGGGAGCGTAGAACTGGAACAGGATGAAGAATAGCGTATCTGTTGCCGCACCGATAATTACATCTGCAACGAAGAAACCCGCAGTTAAGCGGGTTGGTTAACGCAATTTTGCGCGGACTGTTACATCGTAGCGCCAAGCATCTTAGATACCCTGGCAATCCCTTTTGCCGTGATAAGCGCCTGTTCGACAATCTTCTCACTACCATCCGAACGGGAAACGGTCGTCACTTTATGTTCCAGATAACCGGACTGGATCTTGTCCTGATATCCCAGCCACGCCTTACCGCCAGCACGTCGGTAAATCCAGTGTTGCTCCGACAGGGTTTTGAACAGAAACTTCGGCTGTACCTGCAAATGCTTCGCGGCAGCGGTGATGCACATGCTGCCATCGGCTTTCGCTATACGCTCCAGCGCCTCGACATCTGGCCGCATCTCATCCACCTGGTGTTCAAGCCCAATCACTTTCTCAGAGTAGGTCAGCAAAAGTCCGCGCATCGTCGCCGGATCATTGAGTGCTTGCATCGGGTCAACGGCCGGCGCTAACTTCCCAGTGCGGTAGTCGATGAACGTCTGGTTCACCCGCAACCGGAACGCCGGGGAGATCCATCCGGCATACTCGACGGCCAGCAGTTCGTGGGCAAAAGTGCCGCCACTACGGCCTTCCACCGAAACTATGCAGATCTGCACAGTTTCTTTCTCCAGCTCCGTAATCAGAGATTGTGCCGATTGGGTGCGCAACCACTGAGCGGGCGCTTTGTTGGCTCCGAGTCCGCTCGCCCGATGAAGCGCATTCAGGTTAAACCGCCCTTCTGCATCCGTGGTAATTTCCACGCCAGCGATGACAGGAGGGGATTTCTTTGTTACAGTTGATTTAGTCATTAAGTGGTCCTTATGACAATTTTGCGATGCCAGCGGCTGCAACCGCTGGCGTTTTTATTTGCACTACTGCAAATTCTTTATTGCTCCGGCCATCATTTCGAACAGTTCATCCTTGCGGGCAACAATCCAGCCGTTACGCCGGGCCAACTCCGCGAAATCGTTCAGTGTCAGCACAATCTGGTCTTCGCGCAGCGGCAGCGTGTTAGCCACTGTTCCGTTAGGATGCAGGTATAGCAGCACACGGTTGCTTTCGGCTGGAACCGACCACGCCGCCGGCGCCCTGTTTTGTTCTGTGGGCCGCGGCAGAAGCTCGCCATCCAGCGCCAGCTTGTGGACATACTCGATAGCCTGCGGCAGCAGTTCCGGTGCCAGTTCGTCGATATGGCCCACATTAAAACGCTGGTGGACGTAGCTGTACGCCTCTGGATACATAATCCCTTTCTTGCCCACCAAAAGATTTACGGCATCACGTAATGGCGTGCGTTCATCGGTATTGGTTTTGCGCGGATTGGTTACTTGACCCTTTGTCCAGTATTCGTAGAGAACGTCATCGCATTCATTCTGATAACGGATAACGCGATCGCGGATCTCGGCTTTAACTTTATTCGGGCTGATAGTGTTCAGCCATGCGGCCAATTTACGCAGAGCCAAGCAAATCATCTTTTGAATGCCGCCGGCAGTGGGT
This sequence comes from Brenneria roseae subsp. americana, assembly GCF_003115815.1. Classification (NCBI taxonomy): domain Bacteria; kingdom Pseudomonadati; phylum Pseudomonadota; class Gammaproteobacteria; order Enterobacterales; family Pectobacteriaceae; genus Brenneria; species Brenneria roseae. The sequence continues at coordinate 115,399 of NZ_QDKJ01000013.1, forward strand.
ATAGAGATTTCCTCTATACCTTTGGAAAATCGTTGTTTCAGCTTCGTATACTGCCCCATCCAATCCATTCCCATACCTTCAACGATCGGCTTCATTGGCGTGTATGGTTCCCCGCAATGATTAACGACGAAAAGATCTGTTCCATAAAACGGTACATTGATGGCACATGGTACTGTTGCTATACTGTTCATGTTGGTTTTCCCGCAAAGGTTTACTGACAAATAGGAGCCCTGACTATCGCAAGTAGTCGGGGCTTTCTCATTTTTGGTTCGCATTAGCACGCTGCCCCTTGATGCGATTCATTCTTTCCGTAAGAAGCTTCACCAATTCCCCATTCAGTGAACGAGCATTAAATTCAGCCTCAGATTCAAAAAATTCCCTCACATCAGCAGGCATACGTAATGGATACGGCGTTGGTCGAACTAACTTTTGACTCATAAGGACTCACTGTTTTATTCGCAAAGGTAATGTTTCTAAGCAAGAATGGATCAGATGGACTCACTTGTCAAGCGGGCGACACCTGATAAACTTCTACAAGATGAGTCTTATGGAGTCATATTGATGTCAAGAATAACGCCGTATCCATTACGTATGCCTGCTGAAATGAGAGAGAAACTAGAAAGCGAGGCAAAAGAATCCGGCAGAAGCCTCCAGCAAGAAGTAATGAAAAGGTTAGAGGTTTCTCTAGCTCTTGATGAGATTACAGAGGTAGCAGTGGACTACCTGCCAACCTTAGTTGAAGACCTTCAAGCTGGGGTGGAAAAAGTAAAGTCGTTGAAATCAGAGAACGAAGAACTAAATAAAAAGTTAAAAAACCTGCAATCAGAAATATCAGCTTCGTTTTCTATATCAGGGACAGATCGTTCAAACCTGGCTTTAATGAAGCTAAAGAAGGCATACGCTCACATCTCATCAGGATTGGATGAGATAAAAAATCTCATACCGGAAGACAATAAATAGCCCAGTTAGCTGGGCTACCCTTTCGCTTTCTCTCTGGCCTTTTCCGCGCTTTCGATCGCTGCCTCAATTACGGCGTGCATGGCCTGAACATCATCAATGGTGTACGTGCCATCGAGCATGTCAGACCATTTCGCCAGTGGCGGGCATGCATCACCCGCCCCCAGGCACGGACGCCAGAGAAACCAGTCTATTCCGCTGTCGTTTCGCTCGCCGTCGCGCTTGCGCCGTTTTCGCTCCCTGCGCTGAGCGTCCAGAAAGGGCCGATATTCTCCTTGAGCACACGCCCCAGCAGCAGAAGATAGTTTTGGATCTGGTCTTGAAACAGGTTTTCGGCCACCGGGATGCTGTCAGCCTCACGTACAATCTTGCCGTTCTTGATGCACAGTTCTTTTAGTCGATTGAGCGACAAAGCATCAGCGCTGGCCAGGGCCACGGCAAGCCCCATGTCAGACGAACCTTTGCCCAGCGCCGGTAAAATACCGTTTTTAGTGACAATCTGTAGCATTTCCAGTTGGTCTTTTGCCGATGGCGTAGCACCGCTGTATGTCACGCTGTCGATTTCTACTTCAATTTTACGTCCCATTAGGTTTCTCCTGTTTGTATGCGAGCGCAGCCCACTGGAAAGGCTCAGTTAAGATCATTAGATTACGTTTCATGAGGTTGAGGCATTCAGGAATAACCTGAATATTGCTCGCGCAATGCAGCCCGCATGCTTTCTTTGCTTGAAGCGGGATCATGTGATCGACTTGCCACTTTATCCCTGTATCCGCCTCGCGCTCTTTTATCAGGGCGTAGGCTTCTTGAATTACAAACGCATCCCATTCACCAAACCATACAGGAACGGCATTGCGCTTCACCGCTCTGCGTCGGGACTGGTATTCTCTGACGCGCTCACGATTTCTTTCTCGCCAAGCTGCGGCGGTGATACGGCACTCGTCGGGCTTATCTGCGCTTCTTCGCCGGGACGCCGCTTTGATTACCTCCTTATTTCTCTGGTAGTAGGATCTAGCAACTACTCGCCGCGAATATTTATTGGCGTGATAGTAGGCTTTTGACTTTTCACGAACGGCGGCGGCGTTTTTCTCGTAGCATTTTCGCTGACAATCTCTGGCCTTCTGCCCGTTTTCTTCCCTGTATTTCTTCGACTTCGCTTTTATGTGTCCGCTGTTAGCCTGATAGTAATCAGCCCTTTTCTGACGGATAGATTCCTCATTGCGTTCCGCCCACTCTTTTTTGTAGGCAAGGACGTGATCCTTGTTTTTCTCGTAGTGGCCTTTGGATCGCTCCAGATCAGCCTGAGCACAGGTTGAACATGTGCACTGGTAATTGCTAACCCTGCGAGGAGCAATCCCACCCCATTTGCACGGCTTACCTGTAAAGTAAAAGGCCATCCCTTTCGAGATGGCCTCATTTCTTGATATCAGGTTCACACGCAATCACCTTATTTTTATTAGGTCTCTTCACTATTGGCAAATTCGAATACCAGGCTCTCATCACTCACGCTGGTTTTGCCGCCGCGCGTCATAGAACCACGGTTCGTTAAAATGCCATCAAACCCCATAACGGTTTCCGCTGTGCCGGTTTGGAAAAATGTGAATGTGGCATCCACGCCAGTTTTTTCCACCGCCAGAATCTGTCGCACCTGGTCGGAGCCGGGAATCAGGTTGATGGTGAGGCGTTTCGGGCGTGTCTGGCTATCCAGTCGAACGGAGGTTTTGCCGATGCCTCGTTTCAGTGTCGCGCGCGGCTCCAGGTCTTCGATCGTGATCGGCGGGTCGGTATCGCCGAAATCGTCAATCGGAATGCCAAACACCGTCAGGTTGGCGCCATCGGCGCCATACCGTTTCATTGTCATAGTGTGTTACTCCACAGTGATATTGATTTCCGCTACATGACCGGCACGCGCCAGAATGACAAGAACAGAGGTCGGCGGATAAGTACGCTCTTTGCGCTGACTTGATGTTAAGTCGAGTACATCTTCGGGCGCAGAGCGCAGAACAAATCCGAACTGCGCTGTTTTCGTTTCGCCATCGTCAGAATCGACATATGAGCCAGTACCCAGCACACCGTTGTCATAGAACCGCTTGCAGGTAGCCGAGATAGCGGACAATAGCCCGGCATAATCCCTCGGCGTCAGCGCACGTTTTGATCCGGCGTTGGCGATGTAGTTATAGCCATCCACCTGGATGTGGTTTTTCAGCACATCCAGATTGACCACATCATCGATAAACTCGCCGTAGGACGACATGGATTTGCTGTTGATTACCCGGCTGTTGTCGATCGAACCGGCCAGTTCGATCTGAGTGAAAAATACGGCATTCTTGGCTTTCAGCGCGTTATAGGCGCTGGTGGTGAGGTCGTCACCGCTGACACCTGGTAGTACCTGATATTCACCCGTGATAGCAGTATTGATACCCGTAGGCCGGAATTTGTGGAATGCCGCCGCCAACTGCACCATGGCGTATGCCTGCGACGCGTCAGCGGTAACGGACGCCGCTGATTTGTATCCGGCAAACACATGGCGGTTGCCTTTGGCTTTCAGTGTGGAAATCACATCGGTCGTATCGTTCTGGTCGATAATCGCGTCAGCGTTGAACGTGAACCAGAGTGGATGCGATGTAGCATCCGACCAGTCGGATAAATCAGGCAGAATTGCCGTCGTCACATCGGCGTTTTTGAAAAAATAGTGATAGCGCCATAGTCGATCGTTCGCGCTGTTGATGATTTCCAGCAGCGTATCGGTCGCGTTTTTCATCCATACCGTAATAGTCGGCGGCTTCGGGATGTTGGCAAAATAGCGGGTAGCGATGCGGTAAATGTCGCTGTCGCTGTCGAAATCCGCTGCGACCTCGGTTACTGAACCATAATCGCGGTAGGTGTCGGCGGCAAACGTCACGTCCTGCGCCAAATCGGCAGCATCAGCGAAAACGATCGCGCTGGAAAAATCTGCATACCCCAGCCCCGCCGGCGTCAGCAGCAGGTTAACCGGGATGATGTAATCAACTGGATAAGCCATCGGGATATTTACCCCTCGTTGGTTAATTGAATATCGAACCCTGCGGCACGCAGTAGCTCGTATGAAACGGTATGCTCAATGAAAAGATGGATATCAGCCTGCCAGCGCGGCTGGATACCTGCCTGCATAATTCCGGTAAGGTTCCGGCATGTGCTGACGTGGCGCCAGGCTATTTCGTTGCGGTAAAGAAATTCACTGACGGGCTGGCGGAAATTGGCGTTATGCAGTCGCATGATTGCCGTATCTGCGCCCTCGTTGAGGATATTTACAGAGAGCATGAACTCCATCGACGTGGCGACGTTTTCACGCAAGTCCTGCCATTGCCCCAGCGCTGGATCGGCTTCTTCCGTTGCTGGGATTAACTCGCGCCGCCGTTGCGACCAGCCATAGGCGCGGATGGGGAGCGGTTTGTAGGTGGCATATAGGCCGGTTGGCGCATCGCGGCCCTGATCGGCCAGAATTACCGTCTCCACGCCGGAGGCTAGCGTCACCAACTCCTGAAACGTCGTGTTCAGTTCGTCGATGCTTTCCATTAGCCCGCCCCCCGGTAACGCTCAACCACGGCACGACAGAAGTTTCGCCACGGTCGGTTATCGCACGACATCACCCGCCACTGACGCATCGCCTGCCCGTCGCTGAACTCCAGCAGGTCAGCGAATTTGCCGTTATCGTCCGGGTAGAGGTAATTCACACCATCGTTGATATGTACCACGCGCGCATCCTGCGGGTTTGCCGTCCCACCCATACCGATCAACATCTGCATGTCTTCCCATTTCGCTGGCTGCACGTTGACGCGAAGCAGTTCCACGGTTTCACCCTCGCTCTGCTCCCAACGTCCGCCTGGGCCGGTATAGCCGCCCGCTCCCGCACGTATCAGCCGTATACCGCCGGCAATAGGAGAATTGAACGTTGAATCGATATGACCGTGCATATCCAAACCGTTACCGAACATCGTTAATCCTCCACGACGTGCGTGATAGCGCCTTTGAGAGTGCCATGATTGACTAACGGTGTAGCCGATCCTTTTTGTCGAATTGTTGACGGCGCGTTGGCAGGCTCAATCCCTGCCTCAATCGCTTCCTTGCAATAACCTGCCGCCCGCGCACCGATCTGATCCAGCATTTGAAAGGCGGTGATTTCTCCGCGGGTTACCGCGCCGGTAAGCGACCGAAAAGCTTTTTTGATGTTGTCCTGATTCTGTCGGAGCGGGACGCGAAGAAATGATCGCTCTGGAATATTGATGGTGTGCGGGCCAGTGACGCCCAGTTGCATAAGTCCGGCGCCGTCTTTCATAAACCGCACCTTTCCGGCTACCGCGTCTTTCTCGTTTCGATAACCGTAACTGGTGCCACCTGGATGTTGAATGGTGCCGCCAAATTCGTTCACGGCACCAATAACGACCAACGGCGTACCATCGTCGCTGTTACCGGAACCAGCGGGCAACCCGACCAATACGCGGCGTTTAGCCACAACTCTATCCTGAATCTGCCTGAGCTTCTGCGCGATTTTATTACCGCCATGTACCTCCGCATTGAGTTTCATATCATCACCCCCCCGGTTCCAGCCCGGCGACGTAGGCGCATAAATTCCACGCCATATGCCGTAAGTGGCAGGTCGCCATTTATGGTTAGGTCATCCATCGTTACCGAAGGCACCGCGAATGAAGTGGATTCGTCTCCCACAGACTTACCAGAGATCGCATAAGCCGCCCCGACGTCACCACCAGCGGAGCGCTGACGCATTATCAGGCGATGGGCTGCAAACGCGAACATACCGCGCTTTTTGATACTCACCACTCTGCCATCCGGGTACACGCCCCAGCGCTTTCCGGTTTCCGCATCACCTTCTTCCAGAGCGATAACTACCCCTGAATCCGGCCACGTTGCTTCGTCGCTGAATTCGGGGTAATAGTCCCGGAAATCGGACACGATTTGCGCCGTAATTTCCATCGTTACCCCCATAAAGCAAAAAACCCATCGCAGTGACGGGGTTTATTCGATTTCGGTAGCGTTGCCGCCGGGATCCGACTGTTGCGCCAGGGCTTCGTCAATGGCTTTTTGCAACGTTTCCGCCTTGGCCGCCGATGGCGCCTTTTTACCCAGCAGTTGTTCGTATTGCTCGCGCAGTTTGGTGATGTCCGTTTCTTTTTCGTCTTCCTTTTCCGACTGCTGCGCCAGGGCTTCGTCAATCTCATCATGCTCAGCACGAATCAGACCGGACTTAACGAACAGGTGATTACGAAAGTCACCTTGCACCAGCGCAGAATGGCCACGCTGGATGGTAATACGCAGCCCCGTAGCGGCATCGGTAACCGTTACTGGTGCCGTGTGGATATTGAATAATTCAGCCATTTTATACCCCATCAACATAGTGGCCAGCTTTCGGGATTCTCCATTCCGTCCCGCCAGTTCGCAGGATTGCCGGAACTCTGAAATTCACGTTATCAGCCGTAGCCGGAGCCAGGAACCGCAGCGGCATAACGTCGTGACCCTTAACGATGCGGACTTCTTTTTTGTACACCGCCATGCGATCAGCGCCAGCGACACCCGCGCCTTTCAGCAAGATGTCATCCTCAAACGTAACATCAGGGAAGTTGGTGCGCAGGAACTGCAACAGCGTAACGTTGGATGCGTTCTGCGCAGACAACAGCGTACGAGCCAGCAACTGGAACTGCGCTGGCGGCAGCACAAACGTATTGGGGCGATGAACGGTCAGCGTATTATCCAGATAAACGGTGTTATACGCGTTACCGAAGAAATCAATGATCGGTTGCGTACCGTTCGTCGGAATAGCCGCTACCAACGCCGTAAGGTTTGATGTCGCCGCCTCTACCGAAACATTCGGGCTGGCATAAAGTCCCTCACCAACGCCCTTGTCGCCCAGCAGGTAGATTTTATTCAATCCCTGCTCAACGACATCACGCACCGCCTGTCCACGCTCTGCGTCAAGATTGACGTTGTTCAGCATGGCGTATCCAATTTCCTCAATCGAATACGTGTAACCCAGCGCCGCCGTAGTGATATCTTTGAAGCCTTGCGACATCGCAATGTCGACGGTTGGCACATCGGTGGAGTTAGGCCCAAATAATTGCAACTCACCACGGGCATCGATGGAACGGAACATTACCGCTTGCGCCCAATCCGGCGCGCTGTTATCCAGCGGCAGCAATGTGCCATATTTAAACTGCGGGTATTCGATACGGTAAATTTCCGACTCGATATGCGCAGCCTGATTAACTAAAAACGACAGCGCGGAAACCGGGCTGACGTCAAATACGCTCTTTGGCATGTCAATTTTCCTTTCTTATGCGCTTACGTTCAGAATGCCGTCAACGCGGATTTCACCGACCTCGCCAGCAACCACATCATCAACCCACTTGACCTGATTGAGTGCTAACAGCCCATCACCAGTACCCACCGTTAGGCGCCCCTGATTCTCACCAGCCGTTAAAATGACACTGACTGCATCGCCTGCACTGGCCCCATCCACACATAGCGCGAACATTGGCCCGCGACGTAGCACTGACGCCACGGCATCAACCGCATAGCCAGTTGCATAATTAGCGGGATTGGTTGGCACTGACGGACTGGATGTCGCCATCGAACGAACAGAGAATCCGATAATTTCACTGGCGGTAGTTGCGGCAGTCACAGGCGCACAGCTACGCTTCTCCGTACCACGGATCACCGCGCGGCCAAACTGAACCAGCGAGGTTTCCACTTTTCGGGACACAACTTCAACAACGTCAGTCGTCGAAACTTGCCCCTCATACGCCTTACCGCGATAAAGCGAAAAATCATCTTGAGCAATTGCCATTATTATTTGCCCTCCTGCGTACCGTAACGTTTATCAAGCCACGACCGACGAACGCTATCGCGCGTTGCCTGACCGCCACCTGTTTTGGCGCGCTTCATGTCGTGAGTGAAGCCGTTCAGAGAATCATTTGAGCTTTTATTCTCTTCACCTTCTTCATCCTCGTTTTCTTTGCGCTCCTCTTCTGCATCGAAATACGCCGTAACATACGCATCGGGGGCCTTATCCCACGAATCATACTTACGGCACTTAATGCCCGCCGAATCCAGCGCGGCGCGTTTGATTTTCAACGGATCGAGGGAGTCGCAAGAGAACTTCTCACCAGCGATTTTCGCGGCTGAATCACGAACAGACACCACCTCGGCGATCAACTTGGAAATCGAGTCTTCGGAGGTTTTTTCCTTTAACTTTTCGATCTCTTCGTCTTTCGCGTCAGATTTGGCTTTTTCCTTCTCCAGTTCCTCTTCCGTCTGGTCTTTTGCGGCCTCGGCCTTTTCCTTTTCTTCTTCGGCATCCTTTACGCGCCTTTTCAGGCTATCGAAACTGGCCTGAATTAGTTGAGCGGTGGCTTCTTCAGCAACCGTTGCGTGTACGCCGGAGTCCAGCACAACTTTAAATGGCATGGGTTTTACTCCCGTTGGTTTGTTGTCGAACAGACGCGCTTTGTGTCCGGCGCGGGCCTGGTCACATAACGCAATGTGATTAATGGTGATGTCACGTTGGACGTATTCATATGGCGTCCCGTCCGGCGCTATACCTGGCGTGTCGTCATATTCAGAGGTGTAGCCGGCGGATAACTCAACTTTGCCTTTGTCGATCTCATCAATGGCCTGTTGGTCTTTAATCAGCAAATCGACAACGACATAGCCTTCATCATCCGGACGTCCGGGCGATGTCGCATGTCCGGCTGTCACCTCCTTGAACGTGGTTGAATCAACCAGGTCATCAGGATGATCAATAGTGACGTCCATATTGTCGTAACTCGCCAGACTACCCGGTTTAAAAACCTCCTCAGGCGGTCGGTAGACATTGACTATTTGACCGAGTGGCCTGTCCGTTAATCCCAATTCGGATGCCAGATATTGCTGGATACCGGCGCGAGCAACCCGCCCGGGGACTTTTAAATAGCCCTCAGGAGTGATTTCACGTTGAGACGGGATGGGATAGGACACGCGGTCACGAACAGTGATCCGCATAGTTTTTCCTGTTAGTAGTCGAGCCCTTTGATTTGGGCGATAGCATGGCAACGGCAACCGATGTGTGCCCTGCCAGGGAATAATCCGGTTTGGCCTTTGTAGATCGCCCCCTTTGACCAGAGGTAGACACCCGTTCCGAGTCCAGTGTCCATTCGAGAAATGGCGAAACACGAAACCTTGGCGTACGGATATTTCCCAGCGGGATTACCCGATACACGCACATCCTGAGACGTTGACCAGCGAAACCGATCAATACCGGCGTTCTGCTGGCGGGCGCTGGTGATGTCGCTTTGGATTTTCGCTGTTTGGTCCCTCGCTATCAGATGCGCGCGGTTATAGGTTGTGCCGGTAACATGCTGGAGGTTACGAACTATCGTAGTGAGCGAATCGCCGCGCAGGATACCGTCATACACCTGCATCTGGATGTCTTCAAAATAATCCGATGACAGCGATTTAATCAGCGCGACATTGCTCTCTATTGACGCATCGACATAATCAACCAGGTTTTCATTGACCATTAGTGCGGTCATGTCGATACCAATAGCCCGGTTAATCTGCTCAACAAACGCCTCGGTACTATCGGACTCAGCACGACTTACAACGCGTTGGGAAAGCCGCTCCGCCTGACGTTGAAAGACCTGACCCTGAAAATTTTCCGCCGCCTGTCGTATAGCTTCTTTCAGTATGTCAGTTAGGTAACTGTCTGCCGTATAATTCCTTCGTAATACCGGAACCAACGCCTCATCAACCGCCTGCGCCATTTGCCGGATGATTTCACGTAACTGAGCACGATAAAATCTTTCAGCATCATCATTCGGCTTGATTGGTTGGATCGGCGCTTTCCGGCGTACTGGCGTTTTCGCCAGTAGCGTTTGCAAGCTCTCCAATCCTGAATTGGTAATCACCGTCCCGCTCTGCCTTTTCGTCAGTTTCGAGCCCGGTAATATCAGATTCGTCGATACCATAAACGCCTTGCTCCATCAGTTTTCGCGCTACCTGAGAGGGGCGAACAACACGCTGTTGCAGGCGTATTTCGTCCGCCTGGGCGTCCGCAAGCCGCTGTGCCGATAGCTCGGTATCTGTTGGCTGCGCCAGCGGCGCAAACTCAAAATCTAATCCGTCGGGCATGGCGCCCAGCGTCGAACGGATCAGCACCTCATCAATGCGTTTCAGGAATGGCCGATACTGCGACTCCTGCCCGCCGCGGATAGTGTTGTAGTAGTTGTTCATATCGCCCTGTCCTGAGTCGCCCAACCCCTTCGCCTGGACACCAAACAGGCGCGTCATGGGAATACCCGCCGCGCCAGACGTCCACTCCATCAACGCGTTGAGTATTTCTCCTAAGCCACCAAACGATAGCTGTTTGCGATCCAGCACTTCTTTTGAGTCCAGCAATGCCAGGCGATACAGTGATTTCATCATGCCGAAAATGTTGTACCGCTTAGCTATGGCATCATCCATATCCCCAGAGGATAGATCGCTTGCTAAATTCTCCCGATTGATAACATCGATGTTGGCCTCCTGTATCAACGAGGCTATGCCAGATTTTGCCGAAACAGCGTCTTTAATATCCTCCATGCAACGACGCAGCCGGCTATCGTCCCACCCGGAGTTAATCATGCGCCAGCGCATCGGCAGTGGAGCACCTGGCGCCGCAACAAAGTGACTGTAATGAATTTGCTGGGTTCCGCCGTTTACCACGTAGTAATCCGGCATCATGTAATTCACTGCCAACGGATCCGTAACGTTGAATGCCTGTCCGTTGATGAACATGCGATCCAGCACAAGTAGACGCTTCAGCGAACCTTTTTTTATTTTCCCCACATCCAGAGGCTGATCGAACGGCTGATCAGTAATCATCAGCACACCTGCACCGCCATATACCCCAGCCCATTTAAATGCCTCTTGCGTCACGGATTGAACGTTATAAATCTTCTCAGCTTCGCGAATGGCCGTGGCATCATCGGAGGAAAACTCGCGCCACTCTCGCGTTGCGTCGTCAACCGGGTAATCAATAATCGCTCGCGCTATCCAGTTTTCGACGTAGGCCGCTTCCAACTCTGTGAAATCCTGCATCACGCCGAACATGAACCGATTGAACATGCGGCGATCGCGACCGGTTCCCATTCCCGTCATGACATTAGCCAGGCCGTCGGTGGTTACGCGCAGGCCGTCGGCAGTTGCGCGAACGCGTAGTTTTTCGGTCATCGTTAAACCCATCCCCACCCGGCACCAACACCGGAGATCAATTCGATATCAATCGCATCCATGAACGTATCCAGGATGTCATCATTTTTGTGGCTATCATCTGCTGAGAAATCAGCGCATTCGGCCAGTGCCGGCATAACCCAATCAGTTTTCGCCGCTACTGTGCCGTCTTCGTAATAAACCTGGTCGATTCGCTGTCCGTCGTCGGTCATCAGCGCGGGAATGAATACCTTCCCGGTTTTCATTTGAGGAACAACATTGAGGCAACGGATCAGTTTGTTCTGTCCGGCGCCACGGGGAATTTCCAGCACAGGGATGCTCTTACGTTTTTTCAGCGTAGTGATCAACCCCTGCCCGGCTTGTTTGTCCTCAATGCCCGCGTGACGTAACGGGGCGGGCCTCCTACGGTTAAATGGCTTCCATTTTTCCCATAGTTCGATCGCTTTGCTCAGCAAATCTTCCGGATCCCACTTCCCGCGAACGCTATCAATGATGTAGAGATTGCCGTCCACGCCAACGCCCACCAGCGTAAACACGGTGTAATCGTTGTAATCCTCTACTTTGCCCGAGTTTGTATCCACATAGACAGAGCGGTGAGTGAGTTGCGGCAAGTGCGTATAACGATTAAACCAGTCGGTATCGATCAGGCCGCCGGTCAGCGCGCGTGGCCGCTGCATGTACTGCGACAAAAACGTGTATTCGTCACGCTCCCACAGCCGCAGCAGATCGCCAACATACTCGTTGACGGGCCAGTAAGACCAGTATCGGACGCCGCCGACAACCACGCTTTCCGTGTCTTTAACGCTGAACCAGCACAACGAGCGCCACGGCTCCGGCAGCGAATCGACGTATTCCTCGCTGACCAGCGCCGGGATGGTGACGTGGTGGAAATCTATCCCCATGCCGCCCGCCAGCATGAAACCGGTGGCATCGTCCGTGTGCAGGCGCTGCTGGATGCTGACGAACGGCGTCGGGTGCTCTTTTGATTTATCGCCACGGCGGGAACGAACGGTGTTCACCAAAATGCGGTTGGCGGTTTCACGTTTCGTTGCGGAGAACATGTCATCAGGTTTGTTGTAGTCATCAAGACAAACAAACCCGGAAAAATCGGGACCGGGATAACCACCACGACCACCCGTAATCTGCCCGCCACTAGAACGGGAGACCGTCTCACCAACAGCGCGACCGCGAACGTTAACAATTTGCCACTCTTCCGCTTGGTTAACGCCAAATTTGCACGGCCACAGCGACTGATATTCAGCACTGGCGATAATATCTCGCGTACGCCGGCTGTTACGCTTTACTAACGAGTCGGCAAAGGAAATATTCAGATTGCGGAAACGGCGCAGCTTTCCTGTCTGCACCAGCATGTTGATATAGGCCGCCGCATGAATCGATACGAACTCAGTTTTTGTCCCGCCCGGGGGCACATTGATAATTAGGTTGCGCGGTTGCAGTCGCCCGAACACCAGATCATCAATTTTGCTGGCCATCATTTTGTGATGCCAGTTCACCAATAGTCGATCGCCTTGCAGCATTTCAAACCACAAACGTGTGAAATTCAGAAAAGATTTTTCAGACTTGGATTTGATGGCCACCCGAGCCGGGAAGTCTAATTCTTCCCATTCAAGCAAGTCAGCCATGATAATCCTCAGTCTAAATCAGGTAGGTTTTTCTCCAGCGTATCCTGCGCCTTTGCGTAATCTTCAGGTGTGTAATTCACCTGGTTGATCGGACCACCATCAGCACCGGTTAGCTCTGTTCGGTTTTCAGCATGCCCAAGTGTTGAGCAACCATTTTCAACGCGTCATCTTGATTACGGGTGATGACCTCTAAGCCAAATTTACCCTCTTTCACGCCAGCATAAAGCCGCCGCGCCGCGCCGCGTAAATCTCGCGTGTCGTGGAAATAGGAACGACTCACCCCCAAACCATTACAGCGAGGACATTCTGGATTCGGATCGAGTTGAGCGTCAAAGCCGTAGCCGCCGTTATCCAGCGGTTCGCGTTTTTTGCTTTCTAATGCTTTCAACCTGGCTTCTTCGAACTCAACCGCATCCTGCCACTGATACTGGAAACCAAATCCCCAGCAGTGGCGGCAGCACAGGCGGCGCAGTTCGGTAATCTGGTTCGCGTCAGCGGTGGCGATCTCCCACCACATTTTCAATACGTCGTCTTGAGTGATTTGGGTGCGGCGTTCTCTGGCTTCGAGTGCGTCACGAATGGCGCGCGCAACCTTTAAATTCCTATAAAGAATCGAAGCAGCGGCATAGGCCTGTTGCCCTTCACATTTATACCCAGCGCGCTTATAGGCTGCGACTCTGTTCAAGTCCTTCAGGTACTCATTCACGAAACGAGCCTGCATATCGTTAAGCCCGTATTCATCGGGTTTTAACGTCCATTCGTTATTGGTGTTTTCAATTACCTGACGAGTGGAATCAATTTGATTTTCAATTTGAGGAATTTGATTTTTTTGCTTGGTACGCAGGTTTACACTTGCCGCTTTTTGCGTACCACTTTTGCGTACTTGCGCACCTTTTTGCGTACCACTTTTGCGTACTTGCGCACCTTTTTGCGCACCGCCTTTTTTATTGCGTACCCAGCCCAGCTTTGCAGCCCTTTTGCGTATAGCTCCCTCGCTTATGCCGTACTGCGCTTCTATCTTGCGGAGGGACAACACTCCGGCACAGTAGGCCGTTTCGATGGCCCCCCAGTCCTGTGTATTGGGCATATCATCCTCGCTTTGATAAAACCATTACGCTATTCACTCGGAAATGAATAATGTGGTGGCAACAAAAAACCGCCTCAGTGGGCGGCTTGTGTATAGACACTTCTGTCATTCATCATTCTGGTCAATGGGAACAAGTTTTTTAATATCATTCTGTTCGAGAATTGCCATTCACCACTGCCAACCTATGCTGATATGCGACAGCAGCCAGAGAACCGCCTCTATCACCCCCCACCCCGCAACGGCGCATACGATACCGAGGAGAATAAATGCTGTGTTATAGTCACCGTTGTACACTTTCTTTCCCCTGTCGGTTTGATTCTATTTGACGTATTGCGGCTTTATCAGCGTTGCACTGCTCGATTACCGCCAACAGCCGTTCATTCAGTTCCACGCTGTCCCCGTAGCTCATGATTGCGGGGATTTCTGGAATTACGCAGTCAATCAGAAGTTCTGCTGGTATCGGCACTACTGGCGCCGGAACGTATTCTGTCCGCGTGTTCCCGCAGCCGGTTAACAACATCGCCAGGAACAGGTCGAGCGGCACAATCATCAGCAGAAAGCGCTTGCCGGATGTAAACGATGCGCTCCGTCGATTTTTGCTCGATTTGCTGTTTTGCATCTGCATTGGCCTGGGTGATTGTGTTGATAATACGTAGTGAGGTTATTACGTTCGCCGTTATCGTTTCTGCTCGTTGCTCGTTTGCGGCAGATGCAGCACTATCACGATTTGACACGTCAGCATTCCACCGCAAACCGGTGATGTACCAGCCGATACCAATACCAACCACCAGCGCCAGAGCGGTTATTTTCCAACTCGGGATGATGTTCATGACAGAAATAAATCCCGTTCTGCGGCCCGCCGCCGCGTCAGCCCGGGCAAAATTCTTCCTCCCGCGCGGTTCCATTTCAGGAATTCGTCGGCGGCTCCGGCTGTATCGCCAGCGTTAAGTTTTTTCAGCAGTGTAGATTTAACGAAATTTCCCGCCCCAAGATTGAATATGAATGAGCAAAGAGCGTCGAATTGTCCCTGCGTCAGTGCCGTTTTTACATTCGTATCGATATTCAGATAAACCGATGCCAAATCATCACGCAGAAATTGTTCTGCCTGAGGCTGAGTAATAACATCACCCGGCTGAACACCCAGCGTGTGTCCGTAACCAATCGTCCACGGTTTACCGCCGGTTCCCGGGTCAGGGTATGCTGTCAGCTTGCAGCCTTCAAAACGCTTGATAAGAGAAATCCCGTTAGCGCTGATTTTCATCATCACCCCCTACGCGCCGACTGATTGCACGAATCGCTATACTGCGCAGCTTCTCTACGCCAATAAATCCAACCATTCCGCCCACAAATGGCGACATGCTCACAGGTAGCCCTACGACATCGAGCGCACTGGAAATACATAAAGAAAGAGCGCCGCACAGGACGCCCTCTATCCATTTATTCTTCCGCTCCGCACCGTCATAAATCAGTCGGGCATATGCAATTAGAGCCGCAAGAATTGCCCCGGATATCTGCGGCCATGAGTTTTTCAGTCCGTTTAGTATGTCGGCCCAGAATCCGGGATCTTTGTCATTCATCTTCATAGCCTCACCTCCCCTATGGGGTTGGCGCTGTGTGTGATTTAAAAGGTGAAAATAAGTGTTGACACATAACCGATAATCGGTTATATTCAATTCATCGAAACGAGATTGAGGGATTCAAAATGAAACTTTTCCACGGCTCATACAGCAACATCGCCCCGGTAATCAAAATTGGCGCATCTGCAATGTCGGGAGACAACGTTTTTGATGGAATTTTTGCCAGTGCTGATGCCGATATTTCTGAGTCTCACGGTAATTTTGTTTACGCGTATAACGTAGAAAACGTTGCTGATAGCTCAGATCTGAATAATCGAATCGATGAAGTGATCGAATTCCTGCGCAGCGAAATTGACGCCGATGCCGACGTTCTCGAAAACATCGCTAACGCTATCGCTGATGATGAATGTGATGACGAATACGCCGAGTTTCTGTCACCGCGCTCCGCAACTGAAGATGCGGGCTGGGAAATGCAACGCCTGCGCGGTCGTGCTGCCGCTCATCTTGGTTTCGATGCTGTCGAGATGGACGACGAGCACGGAACTAGCTATCTCATCGTTAACCCTGCGATCATCGCGGAGTGAGTCATGCCGCTAATCGAATACATTAAACTGCATTTTGGCGGCAATCAGGCCGCTTTCGCTCGGCATATGGGCGTCAGACCACAAAAAGTTCAAGATTGGCTTAATGCCGAGTGGATAGTCGTTGACGGCAAACTCTGTTCCGTTCGCCGCGAGATTCCACCCATCAAATGAAAAAACCCGCACTGATGGCGGGTTTCTGAAATTCTGTCGCTTCTTGATACGGCTTCGCGCAAGCGTACTACAATTATGCAATTTAAAAACTTGTTTGCAACTATTTTTTGCTACTTTCTGCATTTTCCCTGCATAACTCGTCAAATAGAGTGAAATAGACAGCAGAATTGAACAGTTCCATGCACCAGCGAACCCGATCAATACACTGTTTTTCTGTCAGAAACGGGGCATGCTTATAGTTAAGCCAGCGAGCCATATCAGCAATAGATTTATTCCAGGTGTAGTAATCACGGCCAATCTCATAGACCGGACTGTCTTTGCTAAATGACTGGAGAACTATTCGTTCCATGAATGCCGCTTCCTCTTCGTCACCAGCATTACCAATCAGATCCCCCAGCGTTTTTTTAGGCCAAAGAATTTTTTTAGCCATAATGAGCAACGTATCTCCCTGATACCCGATTTCACGTAGACCAACTAATACAGTCGTTATTTTTTCCTGCTGCTCACAACTCCAGCCAGTCATTAATTGCGACCACATGCTGCCGCCAGAAAGATGCTCTGTACCGCTACCACCATAAAATGATCCCCAGTGATTCAGGAGCGACCGAACCCAGCGGTTCTGTGGTGGCGTCAGTCGCTGGTATTTTCCCAGATACGAACGGCGCGGAGCGCATGCCAACGTTTGCCATGATTTATCCTGAACGGTTCTCAAGCTGCCTCCAGATTACGGGCGTGGCGCCTCTCAAACACACGGGCCTTGCGGGTAAAAATGGATTTGATGCGTTTGAAATATTCGATATCGAATTTTCGTGGGGTGTTGTTGCAATTCAGGGCTTCAACCTTATCGGGACCGATGCGAACAATCAGTCCCTGTTCAAAGGCTTTTTGTGCTCCGGCTTTGTCACGATTACACCGGACACATTGCGCCGCCGTATTGTGCAGATTGAACGCCAGCCACGGCCGGGCGCCGCGCGTATGATAATGTCCGCAGTCCATTGTCCCGCCGAATTTCGGCGCCGGCAGAGCACCGCAACTGATGCAGGGCTTTCCTGCGTCTCGCAGGCGTACGTAGCGGTTAAACGCTGCCTGAGCTTCTCGCCTCCAGTCGTTGCGGGTTTTCAGTGCCAGCTTGCGCGCCCTGATCTGCTTGCGGTTTTCTTTCGCCTCGTCCTGTCGTTTCTGTTTTGCCTGCTGCTGCGCACGCTGTCGGGCCTTCTCCGTCTGAACTTTTCCATACGCGGCCGCACACTCGTATGAACAGACGATCTGACCGTCACGAGCGGGGTGAAACCACTGTCCGCATGCTCTGCATTTCCGCCGGGGTAATTTAGCCATGTTGTTCACCCCATCGTTTCGCCCACTCTATTTCCAGCTTGGATTTTTCGCTGAATTTCACATTCTGCTGAGTGCCGAACCAGTAAATCGCTTCGATAACCTCCACCATCTGGCGAACACTCATTTTGCTGGTGCGCTGACCAAACATTACAACCCCGCCATCCAGGCCAGGGGCCATGCGTTGCTCTTGCTTTTTGGACTTCGCCACCATCGCAGTAATCAGGTCTTTCCAATCGGCGGTGTCGTATTTGTTACCGAACCAAACTACCTGGTCAGAAAGATCTTTCAGGAGCGGCCACATCTTCCGGTTTTGTTCCGCCGTGCGTCCTGGCTCTTTAATGTCCACTATCAGAGGGCGTTTTTGATCAACAGGCAGTTGGCGAATAAAATTAATGGCGTTTTGCTTGACGCTTTCACTTGCGAGGTGGAATTGCTGTTTCATGCGCCACCCCGCAGGATAAGCGCTGAATACGAGAAATTGCTGGCGTCGTTAAACGTCAGTCGATGGGGATTTTCGGTGTAAATATGCGCCATTGATTTCCCTCCAGTGGCGCAGCAGGTGTCAGGTGTTCAGGCTGACTAAGAAAGTTTATCAGGGGAGCAAACGCGATATCCAGCTTTTTCCAGCATCTGTGTGAATAGTGTCGGAGTACCAATAATTTCATCATGTTGCAGCGGCATGAATGACACAACATCATTGTTTCTGTACATTAGCGCACGGTCGCAAACGGGGAAGCTCGTTAACTTGGCGACTATAATACGGTCACAGCAGCGAATAACTGCATATCCTACCGGTGGTAATTCCTCTTGTAATTTTTCCACTTCTTATCCCCTTACAATCTACTGTATAAATATACAGTTTATTATTGGTCCGGATTTTTCTTATTGCAAATAAAAAGGCCCAAAAGGGCCAAGTAGTTAAGATGTGGCGGGTCGAATACGACAACAGGGAACGAGTTATCAGCAAACGGCAACGCTCGAAAATCAGCGATGATATCCGGGTTAATAACAAGGCTGCGACCGTCACACAGCGTGTGCTGTTCGTTGCGGATATCCATGAATACGGCGCGTTCGTCGTTTTTGTCATGCCAGAACATACGGCTGCCGCAACACATATCAAGAATTGGTATGGTGTCACTCATGCGTCACCGTCCTTGTACTCACGAATTTGTCGCTCAGCGTCAAGCAGTCCATCGAAAAACCCCTCGCAATATTCATCGCTGCGCCCAGTTCGATCACGAATGCAATCCATGTCTACACCATCTACTTCAAAAGGCTGATATACAGTTACTTTCGTCGGCACCAGCGCCCGCTCTGCTGCTAACTGCTGCTTGAGCGTATTCGCCGCCCTGTCATAAGCCGCAAGTCGATTCCGCAGTTCCAGAATCTCGCCATTCAGCCGCACACACTCGTTAACGACGCCGGCATGAACAGATTCACCTGGAGGAATTCCTAAGGCACAGCGAATGCTATTCAATTCAAGTGATATTCCCGACTCAGTCGCCAGTAACAGCTCGATGCGGTTGGCGACCAGGTTCAATAACACGCTTTCTTGACTGGTTACAGACAGTTCGCGGACGCGCTCAATCATCACAGCTGTAGACATTTCAGGTTTCATGCCCGCACCTCCGCCAGTAACTGATTGAATTTAGCCTGTAGGCGGTGAACACCAAATTCATGCTCAGGATTGTCCGTCAGGTAGTAACGGTATTGATTTCCATCACGATTAATTTTGATGACACCCTCGTTCTTGAGACGAAAAAGGGCATCGGCAGTGACGGTAATATGCATGTTTAACGCCCGTGATAGCTCCGCTTTAGTCAATCCATCTCGCCGACGCAGGTAGCGGGCGACACGTTGCTTTGGAGTCAACTTCGTTTTTTTGGTCATTGGTCAAATCTCGATTTTTTGTTTGTTAAATTAATCCAGCGTCCTTGCGGCGTTTGTACTCCGCATACGCCTGTTCCGCAGGTGTCGGCCCTGCCGGGTTTTTCGGCGCCGCGAGCTGTCGGCGAATCGGTGGGATACTCATCCCGTTACTCACGTTTTTTACCCACTTCGTAAGCAGTCGTTCCGCCAGTCGTTCCAACTCCCCCGCGGTCATTCGACGCTCAACACCAGCCCGGCGCATTTCGATGCAGATGTGATACAGCACTGGATGGCGCCACGGAAATTTGTCGCTGCTGGCGTGCCGGTAGCCCTCATTGCGCCAGCGCTTGTACTCGGACATCACGTCGTCAGTGCTCAGGCCGAACGGATTTGCGCCGCACTCAGTCACGAGCGACATAAACTCGGCCAGATCCGGCGGCCATGTATTTCCGGCTGCGCAGCGGGACAGGCAGCCGCTAACCACCTTCGAAATCTGAACCTCGGTCAGATGACCAATCGTCGCGCTCCAGGTCGATGACGGAGTTGCCCCGTTCTTGGCTATCCAGCGGTCGGTATAAATCTCGATCATCGCCTGCCAGAGTCTGGATAAAATCTTCTCCGTATCGCTGGGCTGTGGCTTCGCGGAATTTCTGCATTGCGCGAGATTCACCACTGACGACGGTGTTTGATTGCGGTTTTGCATTTAAACCTCCGTTTGGTTTTTTCATGGATTCCTGACGGCGCTCGTACACTACGCTGTCAGCGAATTTTTGTTCCCACTGGACGTGGTTGAGTACCCGTCCGTCCGCCTGCCAGAACGAGGTAAACCTCGCCAGGTCAGCGGCAGTGAATCCGGGATCTGGCCCATCAAGAATTCGGTTCCAGTAGGCGGCACGTTTTCGGAAGTCTGGCGATGGCACCCAGCCTGAGAACATCGTGAATTTGCCGGTCGGAATTTCAACACCGTCCAGATAGTCCGGTGGAACTGGTTCGGGTGGCGGTTGGTTTTCTGTCTGAACCACTTCGGCTAAATTTTCACCATCGTCCATAGAGAGATGGTTTTTATCTTTTATATCTTCTTCTAATTCTTCTTCTGGTAACGCTTTTTGAAACGCTGATGTAACGCTGTCAGCGTTACTATTTGCGTTACCGTTTGATGGTTTTTTGCGATGTTCTGTAACGCGCCTATTCGTAAGTGTCCGTTTTTTCGAAGATTTACCGTTATGGCGTTCAAAGTTGGGGAACATCAGTGTGTTGCCTTCAGCTTTTAGCCAACCAACCTGTAGCAGTGCGTCAGCGAACCCTGGCAAAAAAGTGATACGATCAATGGCGTTTTTTGTAACGCTCGTAGCGTTACTATTTGCGTTACCATCTATCGTTTGTTGGTCAGCCCATGACCAAAGACGGATCAGTTTTCCCAGCACTGAATCAGGGTCGATGCTCAATATTTCGGCCAGTTGATAAATCTCCGGCTTGTCAGGCGTAATGACCTCAACCTTGATCCATTCGTAAGCCATTAAGCCCCCTCAACCTCGATAAATTCGACGTCGCAACCGCATCCCGGCAGGTGGTATGTCAGAGCCGTTTCGTCGTCCCCGTCCTGCCAGTCTTTCGGGTGAGCCAGCCAGTCCGATTCTGGGTCTTCATCATCACCAAGAGACAAAAGGCCACATCCCGCATAGCCTGCGGCGTAGGTTTCACCTTCCGTCCAATATCCCGCCTCGTCCTTTATGCATTTCAGTATTGGCATCAGCTATTCCCCTCAATACGCTTGAAGCTGATTACCCAAATCCATGGGTTGGCTTGCCAGCTTCCAGCACCGTAAAGTGACTCCCATAAGTTTCGATACCAGAGGAACGGATCGTAATAACCACCATCAATGGCTCGTTCTGCTGGATACCCTTCTGCAATAATGCCATCGCGGGGGATGTGCTTAAGCTTCTCCACGCGTACATCTGTGATTTCTAGCGTGATTCTACTAGCCCGTCGAGGCATGTGGATTGATGGCTTCCAGCATGAACGGCCATCATCGAATCCGTCATCGTCACCCCAAGTAAATTCGCCATCTGCCGCGTAAATAACATGTCCAGAGTAATAGCCATTACCGAATGGCATTTCTCTGATCGGAGTAGCCGGGCGGGTGGGAATCCATTCCTGAATTCTCCCGGAGGCGTCCAGATCATGGCTGACAACACCCCATTTTTCCCTTACCCACAGACGGTCGCCAAGCTGGCCGAACGGGCAATTTGAGTAATTACCAGCGGATAACTCACCGGCTAGTTCATTGCCTGCCAACTCGCAGCCCATATTGATATCGTGGACCGGGAATTTAACTGGACGCCGCGTCTGCGTTTTATGTCCGGACAAAATCGCCCGCACCATATCGGCGTTAAAAATTATCCCGCGCTCTTTCATAGCTGGGTTCCCTCATAGTGTTTATTGGTCAAAACTCATTACCGCCTATTACGCGCTGGCGCGCCCTTATCCTTATTTGGCTTAAGGCTGTACTTTTCCGCCCATAAGCGCCCTTCACGCAGGCAGTCATCAATCATCCGGCCCTTACCGCTGGACTGGGAGACTCGGCGGTAATACTCCAGCGCCTTGTCTACCCCCCCCTGAGCCGCTCCTGGCGTGTAACCTTTTCCCAGCAAATCCTCCCGGACGTGCTTTGCGATAAATTCCAGGACATTCATGGCGCACCTCACTCAACCCACTCGCCGGCATTGAGAATCTGAATGAGTTTTTTAGTCTGGGCGGCCCGTGCTGCGGCCCCTGCTGCGGCCCATGCTGCGTCCCATGCTGCGGCCCATGCTGCGGCCCGTGCTGCGGCCCATGCTGCGGCCCGTGCTGCGGCCCGTGCTGCGGCCCATGCTGCGGCCCGTGCTGCGGCCCATGCTGCGTCCCATGCTGCGTCCCCTGCTGCGGCCCCTGCTGCGTCCCCTGCTGCGGCCCCTGCTGCGGCCCCTGCTGCGGCCCGTGCTGCGGCCAATTCTTCACCGGTCGCGAGGCCATCAGAGTGCCGCCAGGCGACGTCGAGAGCGGCGATACTGCGTTCATCGGTCATCAGATGCTGAACCTGCCGTGCGCACCAAACTGCATATTTTCGCCAGAGGTTTTTATATTCAGGTCGAAGGCGTAGCGCCCATATGGCATCCTGAATATATTCAGTAGTTATTACTGACGCGGCGGGGAATTGCTCATCATCAGCTAGAGATAAAATCTCTTCCGGCAGTTCGCCGGCATCGTCGATGTCGTCATCTTCAATCAGCTCGTCACGCAATTCTTCTGTGATTTTCCCTCGAGCACATAACACGCGCAGAAATCCATCTTTGCAGGCGCCAGCATCTAAAATTTCATTCAGTGAAACGGTAATCATTTGATATTTCCTTAATGGTTTTTGGTCAAAACTCGATTAAAAACACTGCCCCAACATAGAGGCCACGCCACTAAGGACTGGTCCCCAGCTATCCATCGGCATTAAACGCATCAGCGATTCAACGCCCTCTCGTACCTCCTTCTCTAAAACATGCATAGGCGAGCCAAGCAATGCGGCCTGTTTCGCCTCGGAACATTCGCGCGACGCGGCGGCCACCAGCTCCGCTTTTGTCTTGCCCTTCTTTAACCCGTACTGGCGAGCAATCTCGATCGGCATTACGTCGGCAATCACCGGCGCCAGTTGCTCTACATACCCCGCATAGCGTTTCGAGTTGAACGGGTTATCCAGCCAACGGAAAATGTTCTGTCTGTTATTCCGGGCAGAATCGCCCAACTGCAAGCCACGTCCGCCACGGCGGCGCCATTCGTCAACCACCAGCTGCGCGATGGTTTCCTGCGCCCTGCCCGGCAATGTTTTTTGCCATACCTCTACAGCCTCACGAACGGCAGCATGAGCAGCGACAATTCGACGAGAAGATTGATTTTTGGATTTCAATAATCTCGGATTGGCGTAGTTATCATCCTGATAAGAGATGGTTTGCATTTATGCCTCCTGTTCCTTGGGTAGGCCGTCGGTTGGGTTTGGGTAAAGGTCTGGGCGCAGTTCGTGGGGGGTTACGCCAGTGACTTGGTATATTGGAAGTACGTGGCTGGAAGGAATAACCCCATCGTAGCGATACCGCCAATGACTTATTGCCATGGATGAAATACCAAGCAGATCAGCAAGCTTTGTAGCGCTTCCTACTGCATGAATGGCTTTATCAAGTGCTTTCATAGTCTCTCCTGTTTCTATTCGAGAGACATTAAACAATAAGTTTAATAAAAGATCAACATTTTGAAAGTACGTGTATGTAAACATATAGTTTAAAATGGACTGATGAAAGATAACGCTCACCAAATAGAACACCCGCAAGTAAAGCGGTTAACAGAATTGATGGCCTTAAAGGGTATCTCGAAAGCGGAGATGGCCAGAATAGCTGGGGTCAGCCCGCAATCCGTCAATAACTGGTTCAATCGAGGGACAATAGGGAAAAGTTCAGCTTTAAAATTAGCTGACGCACTCGGCGTGTCCGTTGCCTGGCTGCTGGGTGAGGACGTGGAAGAGTCAACCGGGTTGAGTAGTGATGAAATGAAGATGCTGAACCTGTATCGCCAGCTACCAGAAGCAGAACGCGAACGGATGATCACCCTATTCCAGACTCGCTTGAAAGAAATCGATGAGTATGTGGAGAAGTACCTCAGGGGTAGGTATAAGCCCATTGAGGAATAACAACCGTAATTTTCCCAATAGGACATGCGAGGCCAAATAAGTGTTATCACTTGAAGAAATTGGTCAATCAGTCAGGAATAATCTACAGCTAATCATTGATTCATCAGGGTTAGATCTTGCCGTTGGCCCCATATCCGATCAGGATTACAGGATATTGTGTGGAGGATTTGGCGATCTGGACTGGAATTATGCCATCTGCACTCACGGCAATGATCCAGATAGATTTGAATTTTGTGTTAAACTTGTTACTGACCATATTGATTCGGTTCCCGCAGGAATAGCGCTCTGTGTTTTTGGGAGTAATGACAAAATCTTTCAAATTCATATGATAGAAAGTTTTGTTCGTGATGATGAAGATCATCCGCTGAAAGGAAGGATGGTTACTTTAACACTGATGGCAGCATATATATTCTGTATGGCTGTCGAGGCAACCGAAGTTTACATCGTCGAGCCAGATCAGGATTTAATCGACTACTACTCGACGTATGGATTCTCTATGCATGAATGCGGATATATCATGAAATCCGATGTTGCAGGGCTGGAAACCACCTTTAAAAAATTTTACGAATCCATACAGTGACAGCAGAAATAGTTGTGGACTCGCAGTACAGAAATGATAGGATTTGGTCAATAAAAATAGAAATACTGATTACGTAGACGGTTTCCATAAGCAGGAATCGTCTTTTTTACACTTCGCAGTACACAGGTCCTAGCTGGTAAGTCCCTTAAGGGGGGTATACATGAAAAAATCTAAGGAAATATTCAGAGTTGATACGGTTGGAGCGTTCGCAAGAATGGGCGCTGCTGTAGACGTCCTTTTAAAGGCTGCACCGAATGCTCTGGATCACAAGGCTACTACGGCTGAAAAGCAAGGTAGACGTCGGAAAAGACAAGAAGCCGCCTAACTAAATAGTCCCACAAAGCCCCCGCATCAGCGGGGGTTTTTATTTTACTCCTTCCCATCCCGCCCCGGCGGGATTTTTTTTGCCTGTAGATCCCTTCCCCGCTGACCCTTTTTAGATAACCCATCACTAACGTCAATAAACATTTTGTTTATTTTTATATATTCACAAAGTTGACAAACAAATAAACATTGTGTTTAATAGCCTCATTGAAACGCAGCAACGCCACCAGCCAGAACCCTACGAAGCAATACCCCGAGTTACTTCGTATCTGCACGGTGACCAAGTAGCCAGCCCGAGGCGTAAGAACATGACGGCAGTTGCTGGAATTGAAGTAAACGCGCAGCAGGTATCAACGTTCTGGCAGCCGGGAAGACGGCAGATGAGGGAAAGACGATGAAAGAAATGATGGTTATTGGCTATGACAGCCCACTGTTTAAAGAAGGTATTAATAACTTCATGTTTGTAAAACGCATTCAGGGATGGGAAATCCAGCTGGATGCAGACCATCAGCAAGTAATTTTCACCCGATGATCAATTATCAGCGGTTACGCAGAGCGCAGCAACTGGCCCACCGGGCTCAGGTTCAGCGCAATAGTAAAAAATGGGATGCGGCAAATCGCATCATGGCGCGGGCAATAGGAAGGGAAATTATCGGATGGAGACACTGTACGCATTAGTCATCACCATCTGCACGTTTGGCAGCCATTGCCAGGATGCAGTGTTAGAGATTTACGAATCTGAACGGGATTGCGAACAGGCCGCATATGAACAGCGTGTTCACGGAGAATGCTTCCCCGTAGAGGGGATTATCAAGGCCGACGACCAACGGCCAGCGGTTAAGTAATCGAGTTCTGACCAATTGCCATTGTTGGCTTGTTGCCGGCACCAGGGAAAAGCTACACGAACGGTGAAAGCCCGGGCCGGAGACGTAACCGGCAACTAAATTAGATAGCTGTGAAAATTGCTGTGTGTAGTCTTTTCGGCGGTGCGGGTTTATCCCTTTCCAATCCGCCGCTTTTTCACTACAGCGAAAACAATCGAGTTTTTGACCAACCAACAACCTGGAACGAAAAAATGAAAATCATCGAACTGAGTCTTGAAGTCGTCAATAAAACAGTCGCGTTGTTCAACTGCGAACGCGCCATTTCTGGCGTCATCCATACAGTCGAAGGCGGCAATACAACCGTCATCGTCGGCGGTGACTACGTTCTTGGCAAATTTGATTGCCCCGCATGTGCGATCGACCGAATTACCGATTTGGCTATCAACATCAAAGAGTTGGATAAAGCATTTGGCGCGAATTATCAGCAGTACAAAAAGTCCATTTCGGCCAGTTTGTTTCCAACCGTTCATTAAAGCACAAAGCCCGCGCAAGGCGGGCTAAGTACCCGGTTCGCCGACCAAAGCTTACCGGAATCGAGTTTTGACCAATGACCACTACCCTGAGGCGGCAACCATTAGCTGCCGGGGATTGTACAATCCAAAGGAGCTTAAACGCAATGATCGAATTTGCATACCTGATCAAGGCCAAGGCCAAAGCAGACGCAAAAAACCTGTTCTGCTGGTTCAGTGCTAAATCCGAATCCCGCGGCAACCGGGAAATCCTCAATATTCTGGAAGATGCAGAAATCGAAACCGGTCGCGGCGCCGACTATCAGTTGCCTATCCGTACCGACTTTCCTGTATTTGATGATCTACCAGAAGAAAGTGTCCTAGATGACACCTGGTGCGACCGTTACGAGCTTGCAGATGATGAACGTACGTGGCGAAAAATCCCCGAAGCTGAACTGAAATCAACCAACATTCAGGATGATCATACTGACGTTACCACGGCTCACCCGGCGATGACCGATGCCTCCGGAACAATCACTATCGACCAGGCGACCTTTACCCAGCGAGTTCTCGGCGCGTGGCTGTATGGATCATTCACGAAACTGTTCGCCGGCCAGCAGGGTGAAATTAGAGAATTGCAACATGATATGGATGCCATGTACCCGCAAAACCTGTTGCTGGCGCTGAATAACGCAAAAGACCTGCTGCAACTGCAACATTGCTTTCCTGAAACGCTGTTCGAACTGGTCCGCGATATCAAGTCTATCTGGCCGGCTGATGGAAAAACGCCTGATGTCGGCCACCTGCTGTCATTTGCAAAAGAATGGATTAACGCACACAACAACGAAAGCGTCGGCACGCCGTGCCGCGATGACATTACCGCGAAGTGGTTTGCAAAACAGAACATGAAGCGCACGGATGCAGACACGAACGCCGGCGGCAGCAATAAAACCGATCGCTCACCAGAATATGAGCATACCCTCGATACGCTGGATAAAGAGATCGCAATGGCTACATTGCCGATGGATTTCGATATCTACAATATTCCTGGGCCAATCTATCGTCGCGCAAAGGAAGTTATCGCAAACAGGGAAGAGCCGTTTAAAACGTGGAGCCAGAAACTGCGCAATATGCCCGGCATCCTGGATTTTTCGCGCGCGGCAATATTTGCTCTGATCCGCGGTGTAAATCCTGACATTACTCAAATGCCGGCCTCACTCCAGAGATACATCAACGCCAACCTGACGGAATCGGATCATGCGGACCCGTCTCCGGAGACGTTGGCGCTGGCCCGGCATCTTCCGGCAAAAAATACAAATCCGATCACCACCTATGAATCCAGTAATGACGCGGTTATCCCGCCGGAAAATACGGGATCGGTCACCACCGAAAACCAGCAGCCGGAAATGAAAAACCTTGGCGGTGGAATGTTCTCTATTGATGGACTGGCGGACGATGCTCAACAAACCGCCTCAAACGAGGGAGAAAAACCGGAAAATCATTCTGCGGAGGCTGGCAATGTGCAGGTGGAAACGAATGACGGTCTGCAAGTCGAAGCTGTTACTTCGGTATCGACAAATGAAAACGCGGATGCGGATATGCAGGAAACCGGAACGGAAACCATAGCGGAAGCATTTTCCAAGGCTGTAGCCGAACACCCAAATTTAAGCGCACTGGTTCATGGCAGAGAACCACAAACGGAACAACAAAATATTCCTGAAAATATTCCTCGGGAATCTGAGGTGCTGATACCGGATCCTGGAAAACACTCATGGCCGGAATATTTTGAGCCTGGACGCTATGAAGGCATTCCGAACGAGATTTATCACGCAGCAAACGGCATCAGCAGCACGCAGGTGAAGGACGCCCGGATCTCGCTGATGTATTTCCACGGACGCCATATTTCCAAAACTATTAGCAGGGACAGCAGCGAGGCGCTGGTGTTCGGAAGCCTGGTGCACGCGCTGGCGCTGGAACCG
>NZ_QDKJ01000014.1:0-140274 GCF_003115815.1 Brenneria roseae subsp. americana
ATGGGGCGAAATCAATGCCACCTGCTATGCAGGTGGTTTTTTACGGCGGATATTGCGTCCGGTGGTGGGTGAACAGCGGCGCTGCGAGTTCGCTTAAGTCTGCGGTGGTTGCTGGGGACGGTAACGCCACAGCCAACGTCCGCTCGTCATACGACGATAGTAAAAAAAGCCGCGAACAATCCAGTCCAGAAACATCCCCATCCAGACGCCGATGACGCCAAATCCGAGCATGACGCCCAGGATATAACCGGCAATGATACGGCATCCCCACATGCCAGCCATGGCGATCCACATGGTATAGCTGGCGTCTTTTGCGCCCTTCAACCCCGCAGGCAGAACCCAGGATGCTGCCCAGATCGGCATAAAAAGCGCATTCAGCCAAATGAGATGTTGAACCACCTCGATCACGTCGGGTTCATTGGTATAAAACGCCGCCATATAGCGCGCGCCGGGGATGGACAGGATCGCAAGTATGCAAAGGCCGACATTGGAGAGCCAGAAGATATAGTTCAACTGTCGGGTAGATTGCATAATCTGCCCCTTGCCTAATCGCGTACCGACAATAATGGTTGCAGCAGAGCCAAGCGAGTTGCCGGGAAGATTTATCAGTGTCGCAATCGAAAAGGCAATAAAGTTACCGGCGATCACTTCGGTGCCCATGCCGGCGACAAAACGTTGAGTGATCAGCTTACCGACATTGAACATGACGGATTCAATACTGGCGGGGATACCGATGCTAAGCACTTCATACAAAATCGAGATGGTAAAAGGTGCGAAATAGGATTTAAACGGTATTCTCAGCGCGCCTTTAAAACCGTGCATCAGCGTCAGGATGACAAACAACGCACCAATATAGCGGGAGATGGTAATCCCGATGCCTGCGCCGATAAATCCAATACCATTCCAGGAGAATACGCCATAAATCAGCAAGCTACTGATAGCAATATTGAGGATATTCATACCGATGTTAATGACCATCGGTAGTTTGGTATTGCCCGCGCCGCGTAAGGCCCCGCATCCTACCAGCGTGATGGCTAATGCAGGGTAACCCCAGACGGTCCAGCGCAGGAAGGTTAACGCGAGACTTTTGACGTATTCGTCGGCCTGTGCAGCGATCAGGTCAATAATCGGTTCGCCGGCAAACTCAACCAGCACAACCAGCAGGAATGATACGAGAACGAGCAGAGAGATGGATTGGCGTGATGCCGAGCGCGCCTGTTTTCTGTTTCGCTGCCCCAGACTGAAGGCGACGACGACGGCGGTACCTAATGCCACCGCCGTAAAAAAGGCGATAATCAGCATGTTGAAACTGTCTGCCAGACCAACAGCAGCCATTGCTTCTTTGCCCAGCCAGCTCACCAGCAAGGTGCTGAACACCCCCATCAGGACAACACACAGTCCTTCGATGAAAATAGGGAAAGCCAGCGGTGCGATTTCTCGCCAGAATAGCACTCGATTTGAATATCGTTTTTTATACCAGTCTGTATCTTTAAGTTTGCTCATAAAACGAGCTTGGTGATATCCCAACGTTTCCCCGCTGAATTCAATAGAAAGCAGAACGATGCGCCAATCATCTGGTGCAATCCCCCGGTGCAAAGGGGGATTGGTGGCAATGGACAGTTAACAGAGTACCAGCAGCAGGATCGATGCTCCAGTGCATATTTACAGGCTATGACGGAAATTGATTGTTACAGTCTGGAGGTTATTTTATATTTTTCTTAATTTAGGCTAATCTATAATTTAAAATAATATACGCTATGGCCTTAGATGTTTGCCGGACTCAGCGACTATGGCGGAATGACTAAATTACGGATGAAAATGTCATGGAATACCGCGGTAAGCATTGAGTCCGATAAATTAAGAATCGACTTTTGCAATAGAAACAGCAACCTCATAACCGAGTAAATATAAAGCCTGCTCTAATGTTTCAATTTTTGACGCATGATTCACGTCTAATAGTCGGTCTATCTGCGGCCCTTTCTGATTAAGTTTGCGAGCCAGATCTGCTTTTCGTGTACCTGTCTGAATCATTGCGTTATGCAAAGCCGCCTTCAGGTTGACAAGCACCGGCAGGTGAATGCGTACTTCGTTGGGCTGCAACTCTGATGGCTTGGGAATCGGTATCCTTGCATCAATGTATTCTCCAATAATCCCCGTCAACCAACTGGCCGCTTCCAGGTCAATATCCTCTTCGGTGAATGCGGTGGATGTTAAGTTTTTGAAATCTCTATAGAGAATTTCATACTGTCCTGAATCTTCATTAAAACTCACTGATGCCGGGTAGGTGAACATGTAACGCCTCCGATTTATTGAAATCGATAACAGAATAGCATGAAAGTTATGTAATACAACATTTATGTTGTTTTTTTGATTGACAGTGAAGGGAGATTACAGTTTGGAATGTTATAACTGCGAGCTACGCCGTGCCCGGCACACGGCTAAATCTACCCATTGCGGGTTGTTCCGGTTAGTGGTGCTGAACTTCAGATTGAGAACCCAGTCCGATCGGTGATGTCGGATATTCTGCGATTGCTCCGATCGCACAATTCGGACTGAGTTATCCTTCAGATAATCATTATCTTGTGAAGTTATTTATCCTCGACCGTAGAGGACAAAATCGATGAGGTTGCCAAATTGGACGGGAAAGCTGTACTCAAACCACATGAAGAATTTCCCAGAAATAAAGTAGTAGGCAATCACTGATAGCAAGGTCACGTAGAGTATGTTTTTATTGGGATTCGCATACTTATTCGTTCTTCTTACAATCCAGGATTCTCCGGTGCTTTCAGACAGGAGGGCTTTCCTCGCCGCCAGAAAATAGATTGAAAAAAGTGTCACTCTGATTTCAACCAGAAATAACAAGAATACCCCCGCCAGATGAAAAACAAACCAGAGAGCATCTTGTTTATTGAAATAGTTGGGGAGTCCGTTGACGCCATATCTATTTATTATTTCCTGACTATACTGGAAATACCGTGGCGCATAATCTGGTGAGAATGCTTTGTTAACGAGAAACAAGTTAACCGCATAAAAGGCTGAAGCAAAAACCAATGAAACAAACCATGCGCTCCCACGGAGATATCCTTTATATAGGCCGTGCAACGTTCCTCCTGCCCATAGAGAAATAGAAAATATCGTTATGGATGAAAGCACATATAGCACTTCGCTTCTGAGGAACAAATATATAATTCCCAGGATAATAGAAAGAAAGCAAACGAAAAGAACAAGTTCCCGCTCATCCTGAGGGCGATAAGAGGGATGACTGGTTAGGTTTATTACATTGTTTACGGTAAGGATAACGACATTTCCTTGTTGATTTGTTATCGATGGGTTTTTATTTCTTATGGAATCGACCATAACGCCTAGTCCAAGCCCCAGCAGGGTAAAAAACAAAGATATATATATGTCCAATTCCTTTGACTGGATTGCCTCTAACAGACTCATATCTCCAGATACTCCTTTTTGTGGTTTAATCGCTATCAGCTGATATCCATATTATTATATTTTTAGAATGAGAGAAATTGAATTTATTGTTTAACGTATTATATTTTAATTGAATGTGTATTTTATTTTGTTGGTTGTATGCCTATATGTATGCCTAAAAAAGTCACTGAGTTTTAGAGCCATTTTGTCTTTGTAGTGTGAGGCGTAACTTTGCCTGACGATCTTCCAAGACCATCGTTTTTCGGGTGTATTGCCATGGAATCCCACCTAGCAACATAAACCCACTGTACCCAAAGAAAGAGATCTGTGCATCAACTCGCCGACACGTTCGGCCAGGAGCAGGTTTCTTGCACGTAGCAATTGCAGCGGTGTGAATTGTCCATTGTCAACAGCCAAAGGAAAGAATGCCTGGCGGCTGCGTTCTCCATGTTTCACCGTATTGTTGTTATTAACTGGTGCACCTGCGCCGGTTCGTTTGCCGCCCCAGCCGGACAATCTTGATTGTTGGCTATGTTTTTTCTTATCTTTCATTGCGAGTGGCGGTTAGTTGGTGGATGTACGTTCGTCCAAATCCAGAAAGTACGACGTTAAAGATATTCACCTGTGTATTTAGGCTTACTTTTGTGAAGTCTTATTGTTCACCATTTTGATGGTAAACGCCTGTGCGTATGAAAGACGCGCAGAATCTGGAGCATATTATCTTTCACACGGTAGGGGATGATGTAGGGATAGTGCGTTAACACAAGTTCACGCGTTCCGGGCACACGACCAGGTCTTCCCATTGCTGGCTGTTGCGGTAGTAATTCCGTTAACCTTTGTACTTCATCCACAAACTGGCTGGCAGCTTGTGGATCGTCTTGCGCAATATAGAGGTACTCGGCTTCCAAATTGGCTGCGGCTTTACGCAGCCATTTAATTTCCATGTCTTGCCGTACCTAATTTTTTAAATAGGTTGTTCATCTCATCTGACGAGACAAAATCACCCGCATCGGCTTCTTTTATGGCTTGCTCTATCTCTGCAATCTGCCAGGCTTCTCGCGCAAGATAGTCTTCAATGGCTTGTCCGGCCAGAAAAGAGCGGGTACGTCCCGTGGCTTTAGCCAGCGCATCAAGCTGCGCGGTTGTTTCATCATTCAATCGAACGGACATGACACCCATGCTACTACTCACTACATTGTGTATTTTGTATACATTATAGTTCTTCGGGTTAAGTGAGGCAAGTTATTACAAAACGATGTCTGGCCTTAATTCTCCGTCGTTCCGACCGCGCAAAAAACCTTAACATTTCTATACATGCAAACTAGCCAAAAAATTGATTTTAATTTGAATAAAATCAGGTATGGCGCGGCTGATATCGGCCAATACCAGAGCAAACGCAGCGGCATTGGCACCAGCGGCAATCTTGTCATTGAATATGGCGGGAAGGTGTGAAACACCAACGTATTGGTTCCTGGTTTTTTTACTCGGTAACCGGCCCGATTCTTGATTGGTAGATCGCGTTGGTCAGGATTGGGATGTGGTAAATAACGGATGTAGCCAAACTGATGCAAAAAGCATCGGCCCATGCTTTGGCTTCACACGATTGACAGCACATTCAGCCGATCATCGCATTTATGCGCTGCCACCGGGGATATGCATTCCAGTGGATAAGCCCGTTATCTGAGTTAGGGTTGTCCTGATGGATTCAACGTTACGGCGTTGAGTAAAAACAGCCGCGGCGTTTAAGTGTTCCAATTAACAGCAACTTTTGTCACTGCATATCAACCATAGGAATTCTCAACGGTAGCGGACAGTGACCTTTATTTGGGCTGATGATAGGATATTTCCGAATGTAACTACACACGGACGCAGTATATGAAAAAAATAATCTTTGCTTTAATTGGTGTAACTTTATTAACGGGATGTACAGTCAATCTCCCGTTCAACAATCGATTAGGATTTGAATCAGTAAAAGAAACACAGTCGGCGGTTCGACTTGAAAAACGGCCAAATGTGCATATCAAATGGGAACCAAACACTTTCCCGACGCGAATTGATATTCAGGGGGCTGACGGTTTTGTTGGTAGTGGCTCCCGCACAAGGGTTCCAACCGGAGTCGCGCTATCCGCTCGAATAGAAGAGGCTATATCTACGTTTGCAGATATATCAACGAGTGGTAAGCCACTAACTATAACGGTTATTGAAGCTAAGTCAGGATTCGAGTATTCAGCTGGTATGTTTAATATTACACCCGCAATTGATGTTGGAACTGTCTATTTGAAAGCGACTTTTGATCTTGATGGACTTACATGGTCCAATGAATATAGAGCGCAAAAGAAAGATCCAATTATTGGTGGGACAAGTCAGACCGGTATCCTTGAGGCTGCGTGGGATGATGTCGCAGTTCAAGTGGCTAAGGATGTGGCCAGTAAAATCAAGTAAAAGTACCGTTATTATCCTTTTATGCCCAGCCACCGAGCTGGGTTTTCTGTATACAAATAAAAAACCAACCGTAAAAGGTTGGTTTTCTTGGGGAAATTTGGTCGGCACGAGAGGATTTGAACCTCCGACCCCCGACACCCCATGACGGTGCGCTACCAGGCTGCGCTACGTGCCGATGCTATGGGCGCTTATACTACCTTTTCTTCCCTTGATTGCAATAGCTACATCGAACGACTGCTTTAGATTTAGGCAGTTAGTTCGCAATAAAGCGTCTTTCGTTGGTCAGAACCTGCAAAAGCAAGGCCAACTGGGGTTTTTCATCGTTCAGCCTGTTTCCATCCTGATCGTAAGCCCGATAGTTACCGTTACTCTCCAGCATGATGATTTTTTCTGGCGTGGTGATCATCAGCGATCCGCCATTACCGTTTGCCAGCCAGTTATTGCGTCGTTGGGCAGCGAACAGATCCTCGCCCTGAGAGTAATCATCGGTGGCGTTTTTAACGTGCAATAGGCGTTGCATCAGCGTGGTCATGACGTCCTTATGGTCTGTCATTTTGGTGATCGTTTGGGCCGGCGTGTTGGGCCAGTGAACGATCAGTGGTATTTGCCATTGTGAGCGACGGAAGATGTTTTTCTTGTCATCGTCAGGATGATTACTTTGCGTCGTAGTAATGACAATAACCGTTTTTTCCAGTTTGTTCTGTTCCTGTAGTGTGCGGATAATTTTACCAATCTGCAGGTCAACATCCTGATTGTCTGCCTGACTTCGCCGCGACCGCTCTGCGGTTGAAGCCTTGCCGGCATTGGCAGGTCCAGTGCTGTTCAGTTCAATATAAGCGAACCAGGGCGCAGAGTTATCATCACGGCTTAACCAATCCTGCCACTGCATGGTAATCGTGTTATCGCTCTGTTCTTGCGGGGCGGGCAGGGAGAAGTCGGACAGCAATGCCTGACGATAAAGGGCATTATTGAAACCGCTGGCCGAGAACAAACCAAACTGATAGCCCTGTTGACTTAAGGCGGTCATCAATGCTGAAGGTTTACGGGCGATTAACACCCCATCCATATAGGTCGTTGAAATACCATAAAAGAGATTAAACAACCCGGCATTGGGCTGTGTTCCCGAATCATAATGATCGCTAAAACGGATATTCTGCTCCGCGAAGCGCGACAGATTCGGCATGTCGTTAGGTATGCCGTTAATCTGTTCATTATTGATGATGACCATCAGCAAGTTGTAGCCACTGCCGCTGTCGTGGAACGTAATATCATTTAGCGGATATTCTACGGTCATCGCTTCAGGATTGCCTTGTTGGGACAATCGGCGCTGATATTCCTGCGCATCCAGCAAGCCATGTTTCTCCAGAAAGCGGCGGGCTGTCATAGGATAAGAGAGTGGCAGATTGGCGCGCTGCATGGTAATCGGGCGATAGAAATTGGCGTCGGCCCAGATGTACATCAGGTGTGAGGCGAAGAACGCCGAAATAAATACGCCAGCCAGCGGTTTGCCAAAGCTGCGGCGGTTCAGGCTGCGCAGTTTTTGCCAGCACCAGGTGCCAAACAACATTTCCACCATGAAAATCAGTGGAATACCGATAAACATCAATTGCCAGTCGCGCGCCAGTTCGCTTTGGTCCGGATTAACGACCAGTTCCCAGACAATGGCGTTAAGGTGCAGATGGAAACGAGTGAAAACCTCGATATCGACCAGAAGCAGCGTCAGTCCGGCGGTTGCCAGCGCGGCAGAAAGAAATCGCAGCAGGCGCTGCGACATAACAATAAACGTCAGCGGGAAAATAATCAGCAGGTAAGCGGCAAAGCCGATAAAGCTGAAGTGTCCCAGCCAGCTTACCAACGCATAAATTCGGCCAAACAAGGAAGAGGGCCAATCGACAACAAACAGATAGCGGCTACCCAGCCCCAGACTGAGCACAATATTAAACAAAGCGAACCAGTGTCCCCAACTGATCATCTGGGAAACTTTTTCACGGTAGCGCTGACGGTTGGTTACCATAATTTGGTCAAAAATTAATGAGCTTTATCTGCTTTTTTAATCGAAGCCTGTAATGCTTCGGCGAAAGAACGGGCCAGAACCTGACGTTGCTCAGGTGCGACGCTGGTATTGATCAGGTTGGTCACCATATTACCCAGTACCATCAAAGCAAGATCGGTTGGAGCATGGTGCTTTTCCAGAATATTGACCATCTCAGAAAGCAGTTGTTCAACGTGTTCGTCACTATAGCGGGATGATTGTGGCATAAAATGGCGTATCTCAAGCTGTTAAAGTCGCATATCTTACCGTATCGACTCATCCTTTTCCGCACTTTTATCATTTATCATTTTAGACTGCCTGTGCGTTTACAACAGGGAAGGTATGGCTTTTCAGTTGCGGCCACGCTGCTTCGGTGTTTGAATACGCACCTTGCCAAAAGGAGAGTTTATCATGAGTCTGGATATCGGCCAGATCGCTCTGCATCAGCTAATTAAACGTGACGAACAAACGCTGGAAATGGTGTTGCGTGATTCTTTACTGTCAACCAATGCGACAGTAGAGGAAATGATGGCTGAACTGCATCGCGTCTATAGTGCCAAAAGTAAAGCTTACGGTTTGTTTAATGAACAGAGCGAACTGGCGGATGCGCTCAGATCCTGCCGTAAAGGGGACGAGGACTTTCTGGGATTCACGCGGGCGGCGACCGGGCGTTTGCGTGATGAACTGGCCAAATATCCGTTTGCTGAAGGCGGTATCGTGCTGTTTTGCCAGTACCGTTATCTGGCGGTGGAATATTTGCTGATTGCGGTGCTCAATAGTTGCAACAGCATGCGTGTCAACGAACAGTTGGATATCAGCAGCACGCACTATCTGGACATAAATCACGCGGACATCGTGGCGCGCATCGATTTAACTGAATGGGAAACCAACCAGGAATCAACACGTTACCTGACTTTTCTGAAAGGACGAGTAGGGCGGAAAGTTTCTGATTTCTTTATGGATTTTCTGGCCGCATCTGAAGGGCTGGACACCAAAGCGCAAAACCGTGGTTTGTTGAAAGCGGTTGATGAGTATTGCGATGATGCGCAGTTGGATAAAAATGAGCGTCAGAATTACCGTCAACAGGTATACAGCTACTGTAACGAACAGTTGCAGTCGGGTGAAGAAATCGAGCTGGCGGCGCTGTCTCAGGAATTGCCCCCGTTGGGTGATAAAACGTTCCAGCAATTCTCGACGGAACAAGGGTATGAACTGGAGGATAGTTTTCCTGCTGACCGCAGCACATTGCGTCAATTGACCAAGTTTGCGGGCAGTGGCGGGGGGATCAGCCTGAATTTTGATGCGTTATTGCTGGGTGAACGTATTTTCTGGGATCCGGCAACGGATACGCTCACGATAAAAGGGACGCCACCGAATCTGCGCGATCAGCTACAGCGCCGTTTAACCGGTGGTAATCAGTAAGCGGATTTGAAGACGGGCAGGGAGCGCCCGTAGGTGATGGGCAGGATTGCCCGCCATAAAAAAACGCCGCAAAAGCGGCGTTTCCTTCCCGGCGTCCCGGATTGACTTCTGCGTGATTAAACGCGAATGAAGTCGATGTGAGTCAGTTTTGGCTTGAACACGTGACGCTGTACAGCCTGAACTTTGACCTGAATTTCCTTGCCGTCGATAGACAGGATCACCGTTTCACCGTAGAAGCCAGGTTTCAGTTCCTGATTTTTAACGATGTCATGATCCAATTCGATAGCAACCGGCGCTTCTGAACCACCATAAACGATGGCTGGGAATTTGCCAGCGATACGCAGGCGGCGGCTCGCACCCTTACCCTGCTCTTTACGTGCTTCTGCTTTGATAGTAATCATTTTTTTCTCTACTTAAGAAAGTAACCCTGCTACAGGCGACCCAGCAGCAAGTTGGATTGTTCAGCTTTTGCGGTACAAAAGCGGGCTGAATTTTAGCGGAATATGGCTTGCCGGGCAAACAAAACCGCGATATATCTTTCAAGTCGCGGGCGCGTTTTTTAACGTCGCGTTAGCGGCGGCTCTTGGGTACGGGCATGAATGCCCGTCATCAATCTGTTGGCTATTGTTAACCGCGCAGTTCATTGGCGCGTCGAAAACGTCCCTGATAGTCGAACATTTTTTCTCTCAGTTGCCAGAATTTCCCCTGTTTACGCGCGACGACAAAATCGGGAGCGCGTAATAGACTCTGCTGTGCCACGATGTCGTTCACCGTCTGCCAGACAAAAGGAACGCCGGGAGCGCGCTGATGAATCCGCAAAAAAACCAGCTGAAAAACATGACGTTGTGCTGACGTATGCAAACGAAACCGCTCACTGACATCCGCGCCGTCTTCATCATAATAGGTAATTTTCAGCCATTCGCCTTTGGCATCTTGTCCGGGCGTGAGCAGCATTCCGCTACAGCGTAAAACCAGGGCATCTTTTAATTTCAGCGCCGCTTTAAGCATATCGTCCGGATCGACCAACACCTCGTCGCACTGGTGGCAGCGACGAGCGGCAATATCGTTCTCCGCACCGCAATGGGGGCAGACTTTGAAGCGGAAACGGTAGTCGCACTGCACGCGCTGGGCATTGTCTCCCGGCTCCCATCCCTGACAGCGACGGCCGTAGTGTTCAATCACGCTGCCATCCGGCATTGCTTTTCCCCAGAACAAATTGGCAAAACCGCATTGTGGGCAAAAGACCTGGACGGGCTGGCTGCCGGCATGGGGTTTGCTGTTGCCGACTTCGGGCGTGTAAAGGTCATGCGGGTTGCCGGCATAATCCAGTATCAGGCAGTCCGTTTTCCCGGGGAAAAGACGTAAACCGCGGCCGACAATCTGCTGGTATAAACTTACCGATTCTGTTGGGCGCAGGATGGCGATCAGATCAACGTGAGGAGCATCAAAGCCCGTGGTCAGAACGGCGACGTTCACCAGATACCGCAGCTGTTGCCGCTTAAATGCCTCGATCAGAGTATCGCGTTCCGCCGCAGGTGTTTCAGCACTCACCAGCGCGGCCTGGCCTTCAGGCAAGAGCGAATAAATTTCGCGGGCATGTTCAACCGTGGCGGCAAAAATCATCACGCCCAACCGCGTTTGCGCATAGTCGATGATTTGGCTAATGATGTGTGGCGTAATGCGTTGCTGGCGTTTTAGTTCACGATTCAGATCGATTTCGCTGAATAAACCGTTGCTTCTGGTGGTCAGTTTACTGAAATCATACTGCACCACCGGCATATCCAACCGGTCTGGCGGTACAAGAAAACCATGCTTGATCATGTAGCGCAGCGGTAGTTCATAGATACAATCCCGGAACAAACAGTGCGCATCACCACGTATCATGCCGTGATAATGGTATTGATAAATCCAGCCTTTTCCCAGCCTATAGGGGGTGGCGGTCAGACCCAACAACCGCAACTGCGGATTGGTTTGTTGCAGGTGCTGGATGATCTGCTGATATTGACTATCGTCATCGTCACTGATGCGATGACATTCATCGATAATCAACAATGAGAAGGATTGCTCAAACTGATCCAGATTGCGGGCGACCGACTGGACGCTGCCAAATACCACTTTCCCCTGGCTCTGTCGCTGTTGCAGGCCCGCGGCGAAAATATCCGCTTCCAGCCCCCAGGCGCAGTATTTGGCATGGTTTTGCGCAACCAGCTCTTTAACGTGTGCTAAAACCAGCACCCGACCGCGTGCAAGTCTGGCCAGTTCGGCAATGACGAGACTTTTTCCCGCGCCCGTGGGTAGCACAATAACTGCCGGCTGGGTATGTCGGCGAAAATACTCCAGCGTAGCGGCAACGGCCTCACGCTGGTAAGGCCGCAGAGTAAAAGACATAACCTAGTGCTGACAGATTTTACTGGCGCTGGTTGTAAAGCCACTTTCGAGCGGAATAAATTTTCCGCGGTCAGCCAGAAACTGTACCAGCATGCCGGCAGTCATGTTCTCAGCGGAACAAGTATGAAAACGGGCCTCGCGGCCAAAACGTTTTTCAATGCTGGCAATCAACTGTTCGGTGGTAAAAGACTCGCCGGAGGCGATCATCATTTGCAAAACTTCATGACCGTGAATCGATGACATGGAGGACCTCTC
Source organism: Brenneria roseae subsp. americana (assembly GCF_003115815.1). Lineage (NCBI taxonomy): Bacteria > Pseudomonadati > Pseudomonadota > Gammaproteobacteria > Enterobacterales > Pectobacteriaceae > Brenneria > Brenneria roseae. Next base: position 11,963 of record NZ_QDKJ01000014.1, read on the forward strand.
AAAATGAACCATTGTCCCTATTATGCCCGTTGATAATGCCGGCGGCGAGCAAAGGGATAACATAATTGTTTGGTAGCGATAGCGACAAAACGGAATAGACGCCGTTGAATTCTAGGATGTCGGACAAAGCCTCGTTATACTGTGATATTCCGGCAGCAAATGCTGTTGCCTTTCTTCATTTTCATGACGCTGGCAGCGTATGTCTTTACCTGCATAAGTATCATGGCTCAAAACAGGCAGTTGATTTTTAATGCGATTGGACAAATTTTTATCTCAGCAACTGGCTATCAGTCGTTCACTGGTTGCGCGTGAATTGCGTGCTCAGCGCGTCACGGTGGATGGCGAAATCGTAAAAAGCGGAGCATTCAAAGTGTTGCCGGAGCATCAGGTGGCATTTGATGGTAATCCGCTGGAACAACAGAATGGCCCCCGTTATTTTATGCTGAATAAGCCGCAGGGCTATGTATGCTCGACGGACGATCCCGATCACCCGACTATTTTGTATTTTATGGATGTGCCCGTTGCACATAAACTGCATGCCGCAGGGCGTCTGGATATCGACACGACAGGGCTGGTATTGCTGACGGATGACGGACAGTGGTCGCACCGCATTACATCGCCTAAGCATCACTGTGAGAAAACTTATCTGGTGACGCTGGAACAGCCATTAAGCCCGGATACGGCCAGCCAGTTTGCGGCGGGCGTGCAGCTGCACGGTGAGAAAAACCTGACCAGACCCGCCGAACTGGAGAAGATTACCGATTATCAGGTTCGTTTGACTATCAGCGAAGGGCGCTATCATCAGGTCAAAAGAATGTTTGCGGCCGTCGGCAATCGCGTCGTGCAGTTACACCGCGAGCGGATTGGCGGCATTTGCCTTGACAGCGCATTAGAACCTGGCGAATACCGGGCACTGAGCAGTCAGGAAGTTGACAGTATCGGACGATAATTATTTACCTTGGCGTTTATCACGCGTTTTGTGTGGACGGATGACCTGTTATCCGCCACTGGCGGCGGGGAAGTGTGCCTCTCCGCCCGTTTTCTTCAATGTTTAGCCAATGCTTTTTATTCTATTCAGTTCATTATTTTCCTGAGCGGGAGCGACTTTCAGTGCAACAAAACCGACCTTCTTATTTTGGGTTGATTCTTATTCTCGGCTTGATCTCCATGCTCATGCCACTCGCCATCGACATGTATTTGCCTGCCTTGCCGATTATTGCAGCAGAATTTGGCGCGCCGGACGGACACGTCCAGATGACGCTCAGTACCTATGTGCTGGGGTTCGCCATCGGTCAAATGTTTTATGGCCCGATGGCCGACAGTCTGGGGCGTAAGCCGGTTATTCTCGTCGGCGTACTGGTTTTTGCTCTGACCGGTGCCGCTTGTGCATTATCTCAGACGGTGGAACAGCTGATTCAAATGCGTTTCCTGCACGGGCTGTCGGCGGCGGCGCCGGCCGTGGTGATCAATGCCCTGATGCGCGATATGTTTTCCAAGGATGAGTTTTCCCGCATGATGTCGTTTGTAATGCTGGTGATGACCGTCGCCCCGCTTATTGCGCCTATTGCGGGTGGGGCGTTGCTTGTGTGGTTTAGCTGGCATTCGATTTTCTGGACAATGTCGGGGGCGGCTTTTTTGGCCGTGATACTGGTTTTTTTCTTTATCAACGAGACGCTGCCAGCGGAGAAACGGCAGAAATTTCGTCTGCGAACCACCCTCGGCAATTTTGTCGCGCTTTTTCGGCATAAGCGCGTGTTCAGCTATATGATAGCCAGCGGCCTGTCATTCTGTGGCATGTTCTCATTTCTGACGGCGGGGCCGTTTGTTTATATCAATCTGCATGGTGTATCACCGCAACATTTTGGTTATTACTTCGCGCTGAACATTGTCTTTTTGTTCATCATGACGTTATTCAATAGCCGCAATGTTCGCCGTCTTGGCGCACTGACGATGTTCCGCATTGGTTTGCTGATTCAATTTACCACGGGCATCTTGCTGGTGGTGGTGTGTCTGTTTGATTTGGGATTCTGGCCATTAGTCCTTGGCGTTGCCGTTTTTGTCGGCTGTATCTCGATGGTTGGATCAAATGCCATGGCTGTCATTCTGGGCGATTTCCCTCATATGGCGGGAACGGCCGCCTCGCTGGCAGGGACATTACGCTTTGGTCTGGGCGCCATCACCGGCGTCATACTGTCTTTTGCGTCCTTCAACAGCGCCTGGCCCATGGTGATCTCCATGGCTTTCTGCTCTATGGTCGCCTTTCTGCTCTATCGCTACGCCAGCCGCGCGAACTAATCCGGATGAATAGACGGCAGGCGCAAGCCTGCTGTTTCGGTCCCGGCTCCAAATATCGTCTCTTTGGCAATATGCCGCTCATCACCTCGTTCAATATCGGATCTGAAGGGGGGATTATTTCTGTTTGTTCTAAATATGTAAAATATATGAATCAAAAGTGAACAAAAGGGCTAAAAGGGATTGAGAAATTAACGAGAAAAGGTTACATATAATCAGAAAAGAAGAGCAATTCGTGATCGCTCTGACATTAATAAACCTTGCAATCGTTTAAATCAGTTCTTATTAATGCCGGTTAAAATTACTTATGTTGATTTTTTGTACATAAAAAAAGTGGCAAAAGCTATTGCGGTCACGCTACTATGATAAATATGTTATTATTTTGTAAATTTGAAGTAAAACTTAACCTGAGGAAAACAGTAGTGGATAGTCTCCAGCTTTCGGTAGTTCATCGTTTGCCGCAAAGTTATCGCTGGTTATCGGGTTTGGCAGGCGTCAAAGTTGAACCGATTCCGCTAAGCGGCAGAGAGGAAGACAATAATCTGATTGGTCTTAAATTATTAAGCCATGACGGGGAGGTGGCATGGGAAATCATGCACCAGTTGAATCAGTCTCTGGATGAGATTCAGGTTGAATGTGCGGTTCTGGAATGGGAAGGCGAGCCTTGCCTGTTTTTACACCGCAATGATGAAAGTACTGCCATGTGCCGTTTGAAAAATATCGGCGTGGCGATTGCTGAGTCTGTCTCCGCACAATATCCGTTTTGAACAGCAACGTCTGCCGCCTGACGTTGCTGTCCTTTCTTTATTATTCGCTCCTCGATAATCCCTGAGATCGCGTTAATTGTCGCAAAGCCGCCGCCGTATGGCGCAGAGGCATCAGGATGAAAGCTGCAACAGTTCCCGCGTATAGTCTTTTTCCGGGTGGCTGAATACCCGCCTGCATTCGCCTTGCTCTATTACTTCGCCTTGTTTCAGCACAATGACCTGATGACAAAGCGCCCGCACCACCTGAAGATCGTGGCTGATGAACAGATAAGCCAAATGATGTTTTTGCTGCAACGATTTCAGCAGCGCCAGAATTTGGGCCTGTACCGTTCTATCCAGTGACGACGTGGGTTCATCCAGAATCAGGAGTTCCGGTTGCAGAATCAGCGCGCGGGCGATAGCAATACGCTGACGCTGGCCGCCGGAAAATTCTGCGGGATAACGATGCCGCGTCTCAGGATCCAATCCGACTTCTTCCATGGCGGTAATGACGCGTTGTTCCCGTTCCTGGTTGCTCAGTTTCTGATGGACGGTCAACCCTTCCGCAATAATCTGCTCGGCATTCAGACGCGGATTCAACGCCGAATTGGGATCCTGAAAGACGACCTGAATGCGTCGGCGGAAAGGTAGCATCTGCTTGCGGGTAAATTCATGCAGCGGCTGGCCGTCAAACCAGATAGCCCCTCTGGAATGAAGTAAGCGCAGCAGCGCCAACCCGGTGGTGCTTTTCCCGGAGCCGGATTCGCCCACCAATCCGATACTTTCGCCGCGTCGCAGGGAGAAGTTGATATTATTAACCACCTGTTTTTCTGCGACGGTGCGGCGTAACAATCCCTTCTTGATCGGGAAGGAGACCCGTAATTGCTCGACCCGTAGAATAGGGGCAATGTCATCTGCGATGGGCAGTGGATCGCCAGAGGGTTCAGCATCCAGCAACTGTCGGGTATAGGCGTGCCGTGGCGTAGAAAACAGATCCCGGCAGGTGTTGCGTTCTACGCATTGGCCCGATTTCATGACGGCGACGTTATCCGCGAGCTGCCGGACAATGTTCAGATTGTGGGTGATGAACAACAGACTCATCCCCAGTTCCTGCTTGAGCTCGTTAAGTAATTTCAGAATTTGCGCCTGTACGGTGACATCCAGCGCGGTTGTCGGCTCATCGGCAATCAGCAGGTCAGGCTGTGTCAGCAGGGCCATGGCAATCATGACGCGCTGGCGTTCGCCGCCGGAAAGCTGGTGGGGAAAATCACTCAGGCGGTTGTTGGCTTGCCGAATTCCCACGCGATCCAGACAGGTAATCACTTCACTGCGGGCGGCTTCATTACGCATGCCCCGGTGTAGCGACAGCACTTCAGTTAACTGTTTTTCGATGCTCTGCAATGGATTGAGGGACACCATGGGCTCCTGAAAAATCATGGCAATGCGATTTCCGCGGATTTGACGCAGCGTTTTTTCATCCGCATGCAGCAGGGATTGTCCGGCAAAGCGGATATCCCCCTGCTGATAGATAACCGGAGGGGAGGGTAATAGCCTGAGGACGGAGAGCGCAGTAACGCTTTTTCCCGAACCGGATTCTCCCACCAGCGCCAGTGTCTCACCCGCATTGACCTCCAGCGAGAGCTGGTCGACGACGCGCTGCTCCTGATTTCCACTGCGAAACGCAATGCTGAGATTATCAATCTGTAATAAAGGTGAACTGGACATATTAATGCGCCTTGCTGGGGTCAAAGGCGTCGCGCACCGCTTCGCCGATAAAGATAAGTAAAGACAGCACGATGGATAGCACCATAAATACGGTGATGCCCAGCCAGGGCGCCTGAAGGTTATTTTTCCCTTCCAGCAGTAGCGTACCTAGTGAAGGCGAGCCCATCGGCAGGCCGAATCCCAGAAAATCCAGTGAAGTCAGCGTAGTGATAGAACCGCATAGAATAAAAGGCAGATAGGTCAAGGTGGCGACCATGGCGTTCGGCAGCATACAACGATACATGATGACCCGATCGCTGACGCCCATGGCCTGTGCCGCGCGGATATAGTCAAAATTACGGGTACGGAGGAACTCCGCGCGCACCACGCCGACCAGGCTCATCCAGCCGAATAACACGGTTATCCCCAGCAGCCACCAGAAGTCGGGTTGAATCACGCTGGAAAGCAAAATGATCAGAAACAGGGTCGGCATGCCGGACCAGACTTCAATAAAACGCTGTCCCCACAGATCCAGCTGTCCGCCGTAATATCCCTGCGTCGCACCCGCGGTAATACCAATCAGACTGGAAAGAATCGTGAGCGCCAGACCGAACAGCAGTGAGATACGAAAGCCATATAGCACCTGCGCCACCACATCTTTTCCCTGACTGTCCGTTCCCAGCAGGTTCTGCCATGACGGTGGAGAAGGAAAGGATACGGTTGTGGCGTAGTTGATGGTGTCGTAGCTGTAGTGGATGAGCGGCCATACTGCCCAGCCATGACGTTCAATCCGCTGCACGATGTATGGATCGCGGAAGTCGGCGGTAGTATCAAACTGGCCGCCAAAGGTTGTTTCGCTGTAATCAACAATAAAAGGGGTATAGAACTGTCCGTTGTACTTCACCAGCAGCGGTTTATCATTGGCGATCAGCTCTGAGAATAAGGTAATGATAAAGAGCACCAGAAAAATCCATAGCGCCCAGTATCCGCGACGGTTACTTTTAAAACGCGCCCAGCGCGCCTGATTAATGGGGCTTAATCGGCTCATTGGCGTCCCTCAAAATCAATACGCGGATCAACCAGCGTATAGGTCATATCACTGACGATATTCAATAACAGACCGATCAGCGTAAAAATATACAGCGTACCGAACATGACGGGATAATCGCGTTGCAGCGTGGCGTCATAGCCCAATAATCCGAGACCGTTAAGCGAAAACATCACTTCGATCAACAGCGAGCCGGTGAAAAACATGCTGATAAAGGTGGCCGGGAAGCCGGCAATCACCAGCAACATCGCATTACGGAAGACATGACGATAAAGAATACTTTTTTCATCCAGCCCCTTGGCGCGAGCTGTCACAACATATTGCTTGCGGATTTCGTCCATGAACGAGTTCTTGGTCAGCATCGTCAGCGTGGCAAAACCACCAATGACCGACGCCAGTACCGGCAGGGCAATGTGCCAAAGATAGTCGGTAACCTTGCTGTGCCAGGGCAGGGTATCAAAATTGCTGGACACCAGGCCGCGCAGCGGAAACCAGTCAAGATAGCTGCCGCCCGCAAACAGTACGATTAGCAAGATGGCGAACAGAAACGCCGGAATGGCATAACCAACGATGATCAGCGTGCTGCTCCAGGTATCAAACGGCGTACCGTTTTTAACGGCTTTCTTGATGCCCAGCGGAATAGAAACCAGATAGATGATTAATGTGCTCCACAAGCCCAGCGTAATCGAAACCGGCATGCTTTCCTTAATCAATTGCATCACTGACGAGCCACGGAACAAACTGTCGCCAAAATCAAAGCGCATATAATCCCACAACAGCTTGAAATAGCGTTCGTGAATCGGCTTGTCAAAGCCGTAGCGTTTGGTGATTTCTTCAATTACTTCCGGGTCGAGGCCGCGTGAGCCGCGGTAGGTGTTCTCAATATTGGGTGCGCTGCCGCCAGCCGAACGCGCCATCCCGGCATCCATCCCGGTGTTGGCCGTGTAGCCGCTTCCATGACCCATCTCAATGGCGGCAATGGCCTGATCCACCGGCCCGCCGGGCGCAATTTGTACAATAAAAAAATTAATGGTGATAATCGCCCATAATGTCGGGATCACCAGTAAAAGGCGGCGTAATAGGTAAATTCCCACAGTCTCTCCTTAACGTCGCTCTGCCGGCAGCGTGGCGGCCCGTTTAACGTCAAACCACCATCCATCAAATCCGAGGGAATACGCCGGGGTAATGGCTGGCATGGCAAACTTGTTCCAATAAGCGAAACGGTCGTGATTGGAATACCACATGGGGATCATAAACTGATTCCAGGTCAGCACTCTGTCCAGCGCCCGTCCCAACGACAATAACGGCGTTTTTTGTCCCTGGTGCCGGGTAATCTCGTCAATCAGCGAATCGATGGCCGGATCGCTCACGCCGGGCGTGTTGTAGGTGGAGTCAATATATTGCGAGCCCCAGCGAATTTGCAGGTCGTCATTGGGGTAGAGAAAAGCGCGGTACAGTATTGCCGTCATATCAAAGTCACGCTTGCGCAGCCGGTTGTTAAACTGGGTGCTGTCGATATTCCTGATGTTCATCGTAATACCCAGCTTTTTCAGGTTTTGCTGGAAAGGTAAAACGTATTGGGAATTTCCCGCACTCGGCAGCAGCAGTTCAAAGGTAAACGGCTTTCCGGTCTGGCGGTTAATTAGTTTTTGATCTTTCAGTTCCCAGCCGGCGTCTTTCAGTAGCGCCAATGCTTTCAGCCAGTTTTCGCGATCGTAACCGCTACCATCGGATGAGGGCGGCTGATAGCGCGGGCCAAACACTTCCGGCGGCACTTTATCTTTCAATGGCGTCAGCCAGGCTAATTCCTCTGCGCCTGGCTCACCCTGCGCAGCATATTCGGTATTTTGAAAATAGCTGTCGGTACGCTGATAGGCATTGTAAAAGAGCGCTTTGTTCATCCAGTTAAAATCAAAGGCCAGCGTCAGCGCCTGTCGGACCCGACGATCGCTGAATAACGGACGCTGAATATTGAAAGCCAGCCAGCGGGTATCCTGAGCGGATTGATTTTCCTGATCTTGCTTAATGATATAGCCTCGGGAAAAATTGCCCCCTTCATATTGCGTAGCCCAATGTTTCGGCGAACCTTCTATTCGCAGATCGAATGCGCCAGCTTTAAAGGCTTCCAGCGCAACGCTTTCATCCAGATAGTAGTCGTAGCGTATTTTATCGAAGTTGTACTGACCTTTGTTTACCGGCAGATCGGCTCCCCAGTAATCATTCACGCGTGAGTAGGTAACATATTGCCCGATGCGGTAGGCGGTAATGCGATAGGGGCCGCTGGCCGGCGGCGGATAAGATAACGGTTCACTAAAGTTGTGATTTTTCCAGAATTTCTCCGGCATAATTGGTAGCGTGAGCAGGCTGAACATGCGGTTTTTATCGGGTTCGGGGAAATCAAAACGCACGGTAAGCGGGGAAATGGCGGTGGCGGTGACGCCTTTAAAATAGAGACGAAACTGCGGTACGCCCTGCGTCATGAACATGTTGTAAGTGAAAGCCACATCGGCAGCGGTAATCGGCGAGCCGTCGTGGAAACGTGCGCGTGGATTCATGTCGACTTCAATCCAGCGAAAATCGTGTGAATGGCGAGTTGTCTGCGCAACCAGCGGATAATAGCTGCCGGGCTCATCGTCGGATGTCACAAAAAGCGAATCATAGAGCCGCTCGGTTCGGACCGCCGCCACGCCGCGCAACGCGTAGCGGTTAAAGTTATCGAAAGTACCGAGAGCGCTAAGCGTGATACTGCCGCCTTTCGGCGCATCAGGATTGACATAGTCAAAATGGTGGAAGTTCGCACTGTATTTAGGCTCGCCCAACAAGGCAAACGAAGTGCTCTGTTCGACAGTGTCGGCATATCCCCCCAGATGCACGGCGTAAAACAATACGGCAGTAAGGACGCGTTTCAACATCTTAACGGTAATCTCCTGCGATTTGATATCAATTGCCTAATGGCCTGCGAGCAGGCGTAACGTTCAGTATACCCGTCGTCTTTCAAGCTACAGTATGCAAGTTGTCTTTTCACGACCTGAAACCTATTGGATGACGTGGTTTCTTACAGCATAAAGTTCTTGAAATAATTAGCATTACCATCAACGAACCGGATTTTGCCTTTTTACCACGAAACAGGCAGAGAAACCTACCATAATTGTGGGCAGGCGATATGCCAATCACTTGATCGTAACGTATTGTTTATTTGGTATAAGCATCAATATTGTGTATCGCTACAGCTCAAGGACCGGGCAGGGGGGGCCGTCAAAGAAGGTTGGACGTATTTTTAACGTGGTATGGCAGCCGGAGAAAATCCTGACATAAAAAAAGCGCCGCTTATTGCTAAGCAGCGCTCTTTTCGTCTCGTTTGGTCTTTATTTTACAGTACATCAAGGGAGTTAAAATCGGTTAGCTGTTAGTTCCTTTACTCAGCACGCGCCGCGCTTCCTGATAACGTTTGTTCCAATAAGCTTCACCCATATTGGAAATCATAACGCCACTGCTGGTTGATGCGTGAACAAACTGATCGTTACCGAGATAAATACCAACATGGCGACCCGTGGAACCGGCACGGAACAGAACCAAATCGCCGGGGCGTAATTTGGTGCGCTGGATCTTTTGGCCGATTACCTGCTGTTCATAAGTTGAACGCGGTAAATCCATACCAAACTGTTCACGGAACGTTCGTTGAACGAAAGCTGAACAATCAATGCCACGACGGCTGTCACCACCTAAGCGGTAACGAACGCCTTTCCAACTGGCATACTGGTTGAGTAATTTGGATTTGATATCCACATTACGAACTAATGCTTCAAATTCATCCTGAGAGGCTTGCAGTAAAACACTATCTTTGTCATTAACTGCATGCATATCAGTTTGACTTTTCTGATTGAATGCATTGTTACTACCACATGCAGAAAGCGTCATCGCTATTGCAATAGCAGGCAGCGCCCGCCAGATATATCTCAGAATCGGTTGAGATTTGACCATTATTGTTATGTTCCCTTGCTGTCCTTAACGATACCTACCGTTATGTAATAAATGCCAAACTAAAACGAGAGTCAGACTAAAACAGAGTTTCTCTTTCGCCAAACACTCATCGGTGAAAGTGTGCAAGAATGCACATTATTTCTACCGTACCGCTAGTCCATTGAGTGGGAAAAAGCAAACTTTACTGAGACTACCGTAACAATAAACAGGTTGCGAGAAGTTTTAAGCAATTTATTTATAAGATTTAATGATGTAATTAGCAAAAAAATGGCGATATGAAAAATTCCTAAATATCGATATTTTTTATTGAGAAGATGTGTCGGAGAAGACGATCGCTTTTCAATCCCGCAGTGGGTAGCATTTAGTAGCATAATTAACCAACCTGTTTTTGGCAGGGATGCACCGCGTTGTGATGTTTTTGCGTAAACAATCGACAATCAGAGCTTATAGATAGCGAGGTTTTGGTGATTAATTTCACTCACCAGACGCTTTTTCTGAATGAACAGAGCAGGCCGCCTGGTGAATGCCCGATCGCACTCGAAGTGGATTTCGAGCCCTGATTCATGATGAATGAGAGTCGTCCGTACAATATCGCTTCGGAAGCGCGCGATTCAGGAGGTTGATCGCGGCATCGCTGGCCGGGGTAAGCAACCACCAGCTTAATCCAACCAGCACGACGGATAATGAACCTACGGCAATATCAGTGAACCAGTGAGCGCCAATCATGATGCGGGGTAGTGAAAAAATCACCACAATCGCCACGCTGATGGCAAACGCCGTGCGAGTAAAGTAGCGCAGCATGAATGCGGCAAAGATTATCAGCATCATGCCATGATCGCCTGGAAAACTGTCGCTTGATGCATCTTTGGTCGGGATACCCGTCAGATCCGATACCCGGTTGATATCCGTAAAGTAGCGCGTCGGACTGGGATGCTGCACAGGCAGCAAGTGGCCTAACTGATTCAGAACCACCGCTGTTAACAACATAACGACGCCGATGATCAACAGCCGACGGCGTTCCGGCCGTGTCGCTTTCAGATAAAACGACAAATACAGCGATCCCATGGCGATCAGGGCGCATCCATCGAATGCCCGGTTATTGGTAATGGCCACCAGATGCAGGAAGACCGGGCTTTTAACCAGTTGCTGGTTAAAATAGAAGAAAATACTGCTGTCCAGCCTAAACCAGAACCCGTGATTCTGCGTCAGATACCAGGAAAAAAACAGGGCAACGCCTAACGCGTTAAGCAGTAGGATGCAAAAAAGATTACGCCGGGACATACGAGTAGCCACTCAACACAGAGTAAAATGAGTCTTACAGTTTATCCGGGCATAGTTAAACGAGCCTTTAACAAAGCGGCTTGCAGCGTGTTCCATTCAGCCGGTGATTCGTGAATGACTTCGATGCGGCTGTCGATCGGCGCCACGGATTTTGTCTCAATATGCAGATCATCGCCCTGACGATTGACGATGAGCGTGCCCTCCCGAATTCGCATCACGCCTTTCACCCGATTGACCGGCGATAGTCGCACCCAATCCAGCAGGGCCGCGGTGTCAAAGGTGGTATCTGGCGAGAAAATCCAGCCACAGGCGTGATAACCCTGGCCCTGGTTCAGCGAGCGACGCCAGGGTTCCCCGCCAGGCAATCTCAGCGCGGCCAGTCCCTGAGTCGATTTGTGGGAATGGTGATGTGCGCTGTCGGGGAGTTCGCGGAGGTTATGCCGCGTCCGATCGAGCAGGTGCAGGTCTATCTGCCCCTGACTGGCGTTGACGACAGGACGACCGTCGGCGTTTGCCCGTTGCCATTGTCGCAGGGCAGCAACATCGGCATCCAGATAGGTTTCCTGCTTGTTGGCGATAATAATATCGGCCGCGGCCAACTGATCGCGAAAGTTTTCATTCTCGGTATAACGGGAGTCGCTCAGTTGACGCGCGTCCAGCAGGCACAGCGTCGCCTGCAATGTCAGCCAGGGTTGATAACTTTCTCCGGTAAGCAGGGAGAGAATTTGTTTGGGATGACCGAGGCCGGTGGGCTCAATCAACAGACGATGAGGCTTTTTCTGCTGCAACAGCATGTTCAGACCGAGTTGCATGGGCAATCCATTCACGCAGCACATACAGCCACCGGGAATTTCCTTCACGAATGCGCCGCTGCCATTCAGCAGGGCACCATCAATACCGATTTCACCAAATTCATTGACCAGTACCGCCCAGACTTCATCTTCGGGCTTTTGTGATAGCAGATAGCGGATGGTGGTGGTTTTGCCGCTTCCCAGGAAGCCGGTGATGAGATTAACTTTAGTTAGCAACATGAACTCCCAAACGAAAGCGTAGCCGGAAAGTAAACCGTTACACTATATAGGAGATAAGCGCGGAGGTTAATTTATGTGGGCGATTGTTGATGATGTGAAAGGGGGAAAGAAGCAACACCGCCGGGAGATAGCGGTGTTGTCTGTCTGATATTACTCTGCGCGTCCCATGTAACGGCGCTCAGGAATATGAATCCGGATTTTTTCGCCTGCGCTCAGGTATTCTGGAACCTGAATGGTCAAACCGGTGCTCATGGTCGCCGGTTTGTTGCGGGCACTGGCGGATGCGCCTTTAATGCCGGGCGCCGTGTCGATAATTTCCATATCCACCGTTTGCGGTAGTTCCAGCGCAATAATCTGTCCGTCCCAGGTCAGCACCTGAATCCCCGGCATACCGCCTTCAGGAATGAACAGCAGTTCTTCTTCGATCTGATCTTTCTTGAAGTTATAAGGCGTGTAGTCTTCATCATCCATAAGGACATATTCGTCACCGTCAATATAAGAGAAGGTGACCGAACGGCGGGTCAGGGTGATGGTGTCGAGAATATCATCGCCTTTAAAACGCTCTTCAACCTTCAGCCCGGTACGGACATCAGAAAAACGCATTTTGTACAAGGTGCTGGCACCGCGGGCGCTAGGACTCTGGATATCAACATCCTTTACCAATAACAGCTTGTCGTTATAGTTCACGACCATACCGCGCTTAATTTCGTTCGCTCTTGCCATAAAAATTACCTGATTAGAAGGAGTGAGGTTTTTGTGGCGACAAGTTACTCGCGCCGCAGGATTCAGGCAAGCGGGAATTATCGTATACGTGGGGAATTAGGCATTGGCGTTTCTCTGGCGGGCTGTTATGGTGGCTCCACCTTCTCTGTTTTGGTCAGCCCACCGGAGTGTTTGCTGATGGACTGTCGACCCGATTGCGGCGCCTGCTGTATCGCACCTTCTATATCCAGCCCGTTGCCCGGAATGCCAAATGGCAAGCCCGCCAATACCCGATGTCTTCATCTGGCGCCCGATATGCGTTGCGGGCTGTTTCATTCTCCGCTCCGACCGGCGGTGTGCGCGGGGTTGCAGGCACGAGCCGACATGTGCTTCAGCAACCGGGAGGCGGCGCTGATCTATCTTATCAAACTGGAAATGGATACGGCTCCTTGATATGGGGTCCCTGTTTTACTAAGCGTCCTTGATGCGCCACATGCAATAACCCGCTCCCAGAGTCATCACCAGTGCAATAAAAAATACGGCGTGATAATTCCAGATTTCCGCAACAAGACCAGCCAGCGAGCCAGAAATAATCCAGCCCACGCGGGTGGTGTTGGTGAACAGCGTGGTGGCCGCCCCAGCCTGACCAGGCATTAAATCCTGAAAGTACAGCATGCCGATCCCTGCAAGGATGCCGATGAAAATGGCATTCAGCAGCTGTAATGCCAGCAAGGCTATTTCGCTGTCGAAAGACAGCAGGCCAACATAAAACAGCAGCCCCATGGAAATAGCCAGCCGCATGAGAAAGCGTTTGCCAAAGCGTCTGGCCACATATCCCGCGATCAGCATGGTTGGAATTTCCAGCCCGGCCGCGGTTCCCATCATGATGCCCGCCAGTTTTTCAGGTAGCTGAAGCTCATGCACCAGATAGAGCGGCATATTGATAATGTAGACGCTGTTACAGGTCCACATCAGCGTACAGGCAGTAAACAGCAGCAGAGTATCCCGGCGATTACTGCGCGGGGATTCAAGCGTCGCGCTTGTTTTTACCATGACTTTCGGCATGGAAGGCAGAAACAGTTTGACCAGGGTGCCGCAAAGCACAAAAACGACGGCGGCCGTCAGGTACATGGAGGTAAAGCCGAATCCCAGCGCAAGAGCAAAAGCGATTGGTGGCCCGACAACCCACGATAGGGAGATCTGCGCCCGCAGAATGGAACTGAACATGGCCGCTTCACGTCCGGTTCGATCCGCATGTTCGCGTGCCAGAGCAAACAGTTGCGGGTTGGAGGTTGAACCAAAGCTGCTGAACAGCACGCCCACAAACAGCAGAATAAAGTAATTGCGGTTCCAGGCGAATAGCACACAGGCCAGGGCGCCCAGCAAACAGCAGTGAAAAATCAGTGTCTTGCGATCGCCGCGGCGATCTGAATACGTCGCCAGTAACTGGCTGACGATAATGCCGATGACCGCGCTGCCGGTATAGAACATGCCAACCAGAAACGGCCGTACCTGCACTTCGTTTGACAGGAAAAGGCTGAGCGTAGGGAGCTGTAATGCACCGGCAGTTCCAGTGAGGAAGGCGATGACTAAAAACGCGGACGAAGTCAGATCAAGCTGACGTCGGGGTGTGTCAACGGGTGTATGCATAAGTTGATAGCGTTTGGAAAACAGGCAGAGGGTAAAATTGGACGCGTCATATTACGCCGCTTTGCCAAAAAACAGAAAACCTGTTTGTTTATTTTTCTTCAGCACCACTTCAGCCACAAACCATTTTTATTGCACAACAGCGGCGTATGGGGATTAAAATGTGCGTGATGTCAAAATTCTGTTATGCCGATTGTGCAGAATACTTGCATAAATGCCGTAATAGAAACAGACTCATTGAAACGTTTCAGCGATGTTTTTTTGAAACGACTCCCACAATAGACACATTTTTTTCTCATAAAAGCTGAAACGATTCAATTTCAGCAGGAGAGGAGAGCCATGTTCCAGTTGTCACAGCAAGATATTCATTTGGGCGCGACGGCCGGCAGCAAGCAGGAAGCCATACAGCTTGTTGCTTCAGCGCTGACCGACGCCGGATGCGTCAGCGCAGCGTATGTCGATGGCATGCTACAGCGCGAGCAGCAGACGTCCACTTATCTGGGAAGCGGTATTGCGATCCCTCACGGTACAACCGATACCCGCGATCTGGTATTGAAAACCGGCGTGCAAGTTTTCCAATTTCCTCAGGGCATTGCCTGGGGGGAAGACCAGACAGCCTACGTGGTTCTGGGGATTGCCGCGCGTTCCGATGAACATCTGGCGTTGTTACGCCAGCTCACGCATGTGCTCAGCGACGATCGCGTTGCTGCCCGTCTGGCGAGCACCGACTCGGCGGAAGAATTGCGCAGCCTGCTGATGGGCGAGCAGCAACTGGCCGATTTCCGTTTCGATACTTCGCTGATCTCACTGGATGTGGCAACGGACAACCTGCTGACGCTACAGGCGCTGAACGCCGGACGTCTGCAACAGATTGGCGCTGTTGATGCCGGTTTCGTCAGCGCGGCTGTCAGCAACAAGCCGTTGAATTTGGGACAAGGCGTCTGGTTTAGCGCCAGCGCCGAAGGGAACCTCAGCAGCGCGGCCGCGGTTGCCCGTCCAGCTGCGCCGTTCAGCGTCGATGATGAATCCGTGGCATTGCTGGTAACGGTAGCCGCCGCGGATGATCAGGCGCTGGCACCGATTGATTACCTGAGCAAACTGCTGATCGCCCAGAAAGCTGAACGCTTGCTGACGGCCGATGCAGCAACGCTGCTGGCGTTGCTGACCAGCGATGTCCCGGAAGAAAGTGAAGTGCTGACGGCAGAATTCACCATTCGCAACGAACATGGTCTGCATGCGCGTCCCGGCACGATGCTGGTTAATGTTATTAAGCAGTTCAGCAGCGAAATTACTGTTACGAACCTTGATGGCACGGGTAAGCCAGCGAATGGTCGCAGCCTGATGAAAGTTGTCGCGCTGGGAGTGAAGAAAGGTCACAGACTGCGTTTTACCGCGAGCGGCAGTGATGCCGAGCAGGCGCTGGCCGCGATTGGCGAAGCGATTACTTCTGGTCTGGGCGAGGGGGCAGCATGAGCAGGCGAGTTGCCACCATTACCCTGAATCCGGCTTACGATCTGGTTGGCTATTGCCCGGAAATTGAACGGGGCGAAGTGAATCTGGTTCAAACAGCAGGTCTGCATGCCGCAGGTAAAGGTATTAACGTTGCCAAGGTGCTGAAAGACCTCGGGATTGATGTCACGGTGGGTGGATTCCTGGGCAAAGACAATCAGGACGGTTTCCAGCAATTGTTCAGCGAGCTGGGCATTGCAAACCGCTTTCAGGTTGTGCCGGGGCGCACGCGAATCAACGTGAAATTAACAGAGAAAGACGGTGACGTTACCGACTTCAATTTTTCTGGTTTTGAAGTCACACAGCAAGATTGGCAGCGTTTTGTCAATGATTCGCTGAGTTGGTTGGGGCAGTTCGATATGGTCGCGGTTAGCGGCAGTCTGCCGGCCGGCGTCGAGCCTGATGCATTTACCGACTGGATGTCCCGTCTGCGTAGCCATTGTCCATGCATTATTTTTGACAGCAGCCGCGAGGCGCTGGTGGCAGGTTTGAAAGCGGCTCCCTGGTTGGTGAAACCCAACCGCCGGGAGTTGGAAATCTGGGCGGGGCGTAAATTGCCTGCGCTGTCCGATGTGGTTGATGCTGCACACGCGCTGCGTGAGCAGGGTATCGCGCATGTGGTGATCTCGCTAGGGGCGGAAGGCGCCTTGTGGGTAAATGCCTCTGGTGCGTGGTTGGCAAAACCGCCTGCTTGTGAAGTGGTAAGTACGGTAGGTGCGGGTGACTCCATGGTTGGGGGACTGATTTATGGCTTATTAATGCGTGAGTCCAGTGAACATACTTTGCGTCTGGCAACGGCGGTATCTGCACTGGCCGTGAGTCAAAGCAATGTTGGTATTACCGATCGTCCTCAGTTGGCCGCAATGATGGCTCGTGTCGATCTGAAACCCTTTAATTGACAGCAGGAGACAAACAATGAAAACGCTGCTGATTTTAGATAAATCACTGGGTCTGGCGAAAAGCCATCTGGTGAAGAACCTACTCGGCGCTGCCGCTGCGAAAGCAGGGCTGACATTTACAGAACAGGCTGGCGAGTCTGAATTGGTGATCATTCTGGGTGCGACTGCGGCGGCGGATAGCGCGTTGAATGGTAAACGAGTATTTGTGGGCGATGTGGAGCTGGCCGCCAGCCAGCCGGAAGCATTCCTGACGAAAGCGCAAGCTGAAGCCACACTGTATCAGGCAACGGCGTCAGCACCCGTTCAGCAAAGTACGGCCGCCAAACGTATTGTCGCGGTAACGGCCTGTCCGACGGGCGTGGCCCATACGTTTATGGCTGCCGAAGCGATTGAAACCGAGGCTAAAAAACGCGGCTGGTGGGTAAAAGTTGAAACTCGCGGCTCTGTAGGCGCCGGGAATGCGATTACGCCGGAAGAGGTTGAACAGGCCGATCTGGTTATTGTCGCCGCGGATATCGAAGTCGATCTGAGCAAGTTTGCCGGTAAGAAAATGTACCGTACCTCAACGGGACTGGCATTGAAAAAAACCGCTCAGGAATTGGACAAAGCGCAAGTTGAAGCCCAGGTTTATCAACCGGCTGGCAATGCGTCGGCGGCAAGCAGTGAATCCGGTCAGAAAGGCGCGGGTCCCTATCGTCACCTGTTGACCGGCGTATCTTACATGTTGCCGATGGTGGTGGCGGGCGGTCTGTGTATCGCGCTGTCGTTTGTGTTCGGCATCGAGGCGTTTAAACAGGAAGGAACGTTGGCCGACGCGCTGATGAAGATCGGTGGTGGTTCGGCGTTTGCTTTGATGGTGCCGGTACTGGCCGGCTACATCGCGTTCTCGATTGCCGATCGTCCGGGGTTAACGCCGGGTCTGGTCGGCGGGATGCTGGCTGTCAGTACGGGAGCGGGTTTCCTGGGCGGGATCATCGCGGGTTTCCTGGCGGGCTATGTGGCCAAATTCATCAGCAACAAGGTGAATCTGCCGCAGAGTATGGCAGCACTTAAACCCATTCTGATTATTCCACTGTTTGCCACGCTGATTACCGGTCTGGTCATGATTTACATCGTCGGTACGCCGGTGGCAAAAATCCTGACGGGGCTGACTGACTGGCTGCAATCCATGGGAACCGCGAACGCGGTAATTCTGGGGGCAATTCTGGGCGGCATGATGTGTACGGATATGGGTGGCCCGGTCAACAAAGTGGCCTACGTATTTGGCACCACGTTGCTCAGCAGTCAGATTTACGCACCGATGGCAGCGGTTATGGCGGCTGGTATGGTTCCGCCGTTGGCGATGGGGTTGGCAACGATTCTGGCGCGTAAGAAATTCAACGCGACAGAGCGTGAAGGTGGTAAAGCGGCATTGGTTCTGGGGCTGTGCTTTATTTCCGAAGGGGCTATTCCTTACGCCGCCCGCGATCCGATGCGCGTATTGCCATGCTGTATCATTGGCGGGGCGCTGACCGGCGCGCTGTCCATGGCGATTGGCGCGAAACTGATGGCGCCGCACGGTGGTCTGTTTGTTCTGATGATCCCGGGTGCGATTACGCCGGTTATCGGTTATTTGCTGGCAATTATTGCCGGAACGGCGGCGGCGGGTGTGCTGTATGCCTTGCTGAAACGTCCTGATGAGCAAATGGTGAAAGCCGCATAAAAGGTCTGAGCCTTATTGTAAAGACAGCGCCAGTGGACATCATGCCTGCTGGCGCTTTTTTGTATCTCAAGTCAGATAACGGAAACGTGTCTTCAAGCCTGAGATTTCAGCCAGGCTATCTCTTCTGCCCAGATGTCCGGATTAACGGTTTCCAGAATCATCGGGATACCATCAAAACGCGGGTCTTTCATGATATAGCTGAAGACTGTCCTGCCGATATTGCCTTCCCCGAGACTATGATGGCGGTCAACGCGGCTATTGAATTCGCTTTTCGCATCATTCAAGTGCATTCCCCGCAGGTAACGGAATCCGACAACGCGTTCGAATTCGGCAAAAGTCGATTCGCAGGTTTCTTTGGTGCGTAAATCGTAACCGCCCGCGAAAGCATGGCAGGTATCAATACATACGCCAACGCGACTTTTGTCTTCCACCCCCTCAATGATCGCGGCCAGATGTTCAAAGCGAAAGCCCAGATTACTTCCCTGTCCGGCCGTATTTTCGATAACGGCGGTGACGCCATCCGTCTGTGCCAGCGCGATGTTAATCGATTTTGCAATCCGCGCCAGACACTGGTCTTCATCAATCTGTTTCAGATGGCTACCCGGATGGAAGTTAAGCAAACTTAGTCCGAGTTGCTGGCAGCGGGTCATTTCATCAATAAAGGCGACGCGCGATTTTTCCAACGCGGCGGCTTCGGGATGACCAAGATTAATCAGATAGCTGTCATGAGGCAGGATCTGTGCCGGGGTGTAGGCATAGCGTTCACAAGCTGCTTTAAAACGCTCGATAGTTTCCTGACTGAGCGGTGCGGCCTCCCATTGACGCTGATTTTTGGTAAACAGCGCGAACGCCGTTGCGTTCAGTTCATGGGCACGGATGACGGCCTGATCGACGCCACCGGCAGCGCTGACATGGGCACCTACGTATTTCATGTTCTTCTCCTCTTGATGACAGAGGTATTATGGCATTGTCCGGCGGGTTACTGAGACGTTAACGAATAAATTTATTGCGGCTAGCGGAATAATTGTTCAACGGCCAGATTAATGCCGGCGCCGCCCGCCAGCAGCCAGAGAAACAAGATCAGCGCCAGCAGCAGCGGTTTTACACCTGCCTGACGTATCGCACTCAGACGGGTGGTCAGTCCCAGGGCGATCATGGCCATCATCAGCAGAATGTTATCCAGCTTGATCAATTCGTTCACCACGTCGGTGGAGAGAAGCTGGCAGGAATTGAACGCCGCGATGGCGACAAACCATAAGGCAAACCAGGGAAACATCAGGGAAACCGGTGCTGCCGATGAGCGTGTCTGTTGTCTGTTTTTCAAAACAAGACCAAGGGCAAGCAGAAAAGGGGCCAGCAGCATGACGCGCAGCATTTTACCAATAACGGCAATATTTTCTGTCTCGGCATTAATGGCGTGTCCGGCCGCCACAACCTGAGCCACTTCATGAATGGTTGAGCCCAGATACATGCCAAACGTCTGTGGCGTTAACGTTATCCAGTGATAATAAAGGTTAAGTTGGTATAGCCACGGATAAAGAAATATCGCCGCAGTACCAAAGATGACGACGGTGGAGACAGCGACGGCGATTTTATCGCCTGAGGCGTTAACCACCGGCGCTGTCGCCAGAATGGCGGCCGCGCCGCAGATGCTGCTGCCAGCGCCAATCAGGATAGTTGTTTCGCTATCGAGTTTAAATAAACGCCGCCCCAGCCAGCAGGCGAGTAGAAAAGTAGACGCGACGATCGCCAGATCGATGATGATGCCCGCGGTGCCAACGGTAGTAATTTGCTGAAAACTTATGCGAAATCCGTAAAGCATAATGCCCCAGCGCAAGAGATGCTGTTTTGCCCACTGCACACCCAGATCGCAGTAAGTATGTAGTCGGGGATAGAGGGTATTGCCGAGTAAAATCCCTGCCACGATCGCTAATGTTAGTGATCCCGGCCCCCACTGCGACACTTGCGGAATCGTTGCCAGCCAGAGAATAAAAAGCGTCATTAAACTTACCGCAGACAAGCCGGGGAGTAGCGTTATCACTCTGTAATGAGGTTTGATGCGTTGTTGCACCGCAGAAAGAGCAATCATTTTGTATACCTGTTCTGAGAATACCGAGCTGAGGGCTCATCCTATAATCAGAAGGTATAAAAGAAAAATTGATTATATATTTATAACCTATCGATATTTTAGATATAAGAACGATGCTTTACGTCGGTTGAACATTTTTGCATCCGTCCTGACGAGCGGTTCAATCCTCCAGAATTTCGGTCTCCTTGTATCCTCTTAATACGCGTTCCTGCATATGATGGCGCTGCCCTGGCGACCATAAGATGGTTGATCCCGTGAAATCTCCTGAGAAATTTATTAATATTCTCCTAACTATAGGTATTTTCGATAAAGAACCCACTATGCATATTACCTTACGTCAGTTGGAAGTTTTTGCGGAAGTCCTGAAAAGTGGTTCAACCACCCAGGCTTCGGTTGTACTTGCACTTTCCCAATCTGCCGTTAGCGCGGCACTGGCCGATTTGGAAGGGCAATTGGGTGTTCACCTGTTCGACCGCGTCGGCAAGCGGCTCGTTGTGAATGAACATGGGAGATTGCTCTATCCAAAGGCGTTGGCGTTGCTTGAACAATCCGTGGAAATTGAACAACTTTTCCGTTATGACAATGGCGCATTGCGTATTTATGCCAGTAGTACCATCGGCAACTACCTCTTACCGGCTATGATCGCCCGTTATCGACAAGATTTTCCTGAAATTCCACTGGAACTGCACGTTGGGAATACTCAGGACGTGATTGCGGGGATTTCGGGATTCAGCGTCGATCTTGGGCTGATTGAAGGACCGTGCCATCATACCGATCTGGTGACTCAACCCTGGCTGGAAGATGAGCTGGTGGTTTTTTGTTCGCCGGCGAATCCGCTCTGCCAGCAGGATGTTTCACTACAGGCTTTGGCCGATGCGCTATGGATTTTACGTGAACAGGGTTCAGGTACGCGTGAAGTGCTGGATCATTTGCTGTTGACTCAACTGCCACACTTCCATCTGGTGATGGAGTTAGGGAACTCGGAGGCGATTAAACACGCGGTGCGACACGGTATTGGCATCAGTTGTCTGTCCCGCCATGTGATTGCCGAACAGCTGGCAGCGGGAACGCTGGTGGAGTTGGCGGTGCCGCTGCCCAGGCTTACTCGTACGTTATATCTGGTTCATCATCGCCAGAAGCATATTTCAAATGTCTTACAGCGTTTCCTGAGTTATTGCCGTGAAACGTTATAGAACGCGTATTTTCTGTTGCTAATGATCGGGCTCGAGTTATGAACCTCTCTTATAACTCGACGATCTTATCTCTCCTGTTGAAAACGATTTGCTACAATCCCGCCTCGATTTTTTTGGCAAGAGCACGCAGGACACTAATGGCTCAGCAAGATATTCAATCTCAGGGAACATCCACCCTGCGCCGTGAGCTTAAAGCACGGCATTTAACCATGATCGCCATTGGCGGTTCGATTGGCACCGGATTATTCGTCGCCTCTGGTGCAACGGTTTCACAGGCCGGTCCGGGCGGCGCACTGTTATCTTATGCTCTGATTGGTTTGATGGTTTATTTCCTGATGACGAGTCTGGGGGAGTTGGCGGCTTTTATGCCGGTTTCCGGTTCTTTCTCAACCTACGGTGCGCGCTATGTAGAAGAAGGATTCGGTTTCGCGCTGGGGTGGAACTATTGGTACAACTGGGCCGTCACCATTGCCGTTGACCTTGTTGCCGCACAGTTGGTAATGGGGTATTGGTTCCCTGAAGTCTCCGGCTGGATCTGGAGCGCGCTGTTCCTGGCGCTGATGTTCCTGTTGAATTACATTTCCGTAAAAGGATTTGGTGAAGCGGAATACTGGTTTTCACTGATTAAGGTGACGACGGTTATTATCTTTATCATCGTGGGTGTCCTGATGATCACGGGCATTCTGCGCGGTGCTGAAAATGCGGGTTTCCATAACTGGCAGATTGGCGATGCGCCTTTTGCGGGTGGTTTCTCCGCGATGATCGGGGTCGCGATGATTGTCGGTTTTTCATTTCAGGGAACGGAGCTGATTGGGGTTGCCGCCGGTGAGTCCCAGGACCCGGGTAAAAATATTCCGCGGGCGATCCGTCAGGTATTCTGGCGTATTCTGCTGTTCTATATTTTCGCCATTCTGATCATCAGCCTGATCATTCCATATACTGACCCTAACCTGCTGCGTAATGATGTTAAAGATATTACCGTCAGCCCGTTCACGCTGGTCTTCCAGAATGCAGGTTTGCTGTCGGCGGCGGCGGTGATGAACGCCGTTATCCTGACTGCCGTGCTGTCGGCGGGTAACTCCGGTATGTACGCTTCGACGCGCATGCTGTTTACGTTGGCCTCAGAAGGTAAGGCTCCGCGTATTTTTGCCCGGCTGTCAAAAGGGGGAGTGCCGCGCAATGCGCTATATGCAACGACAGTGGTGGCGGCGCTGTGCTTCCTGTCATCGATGTTCGGCAACCAGACGGTGTACCTGTGGCTATTGAACACATCAGGGATGACCGGTTTTATTGCCTGGTTGGGAATTGCGATCAGCCATTACCGTTTCCGCCGCGGCTATGTGATGCAGGGACATGACCTGAATCGCTTACCTTATCAGTCGGGTTTCTTCCCGCTGGGGCCGATTTTTGCTTTTGTACTCTGTCTGGTGATTACGCTGGGGCAGAACTATCAGGCGTTTCTGGAAGATAAAATCGACTGGTATGGCGTCACGGCGACGTATATCGGTATTCCGCTGTTCTTACTGATTTGGTTTGGTTACAAATTGTATCGTGGCTCTCGCTTTATCAAATATCAGGATATGACCTTCCCCGATTACAAACAGTAAGCGGGCTGGCCGCCGCCGTTTCCGCGGCGAAGTTATACGTTTTTATCAGGTTGCTTCATTCAGGTGGAGCAACTTTTTTATCTCTCCTTGGCGATTTTACCGAACCCGGTGTTTATCCGGATGGTAATCATCATCTCGTTAGTTTGCTGCGTTTTTCTCCCGCTTTGAACGCCAATTGATACGGCGTCGTGCCATCAGTGCCAGTATAAGCCGTCATTCGCTATTTTCCCCGGTGTGTCAATGTTTGGGGTTGGAATGGGGCTGATTGAAAACCAAAACTACGTTTCTTTTTCTATTATCGACTGGCGGCGTGATAATGAATGAAATTCACCCTATTAAAAGTTGTTAATTACTTTAATGCTGTCTACGCTGAATGCTTGGCGGATCCTTGTATTTTATAGTTGACCGTCTGATTGTTAATTGGATGCGGTGTACGTGTTAATTAAATAATTGTTCTGCTCTCTTTTTTAGAGACACATATAAAGTTTAATAAGTTATTTTAGGGATGAGGATTTCTGTACTCCGTTCCAATGTATAGAATTTGTTACTAACGAAAGTGAGACTTCGGTGTATAAATAGTAATCAGGTTAAACACTATGCTAAAAATTACCTTTTTGGATAAAGGCGCGCTGCCTGAAACTATTTTCCTGAAAAAGAATAGCTTCAGGCGACCACAGTGCCGCCATGAATGGATTGAATATAGCTACACGGCTCCTGAGCAGGTTATTGCCCGGGCGAAAAATAGCGATATTATTATTACCAATAAGACCATATTGACGCGGGAAACGCTGGCGGCGTTGCCTGATTTGAAGTTGATTGCGGTAACGGCAACGGGGACGAATAACATTGATACCGTGGCCGCGGCTGAGTTGGGGATCGCGGTGAAGAATGTGCCCAACTACGCGACTCAGGCGGTTTCCGAGCATGTGATTGCCATGATTTTGGCGCTCAAACATAGCCTGATGGGATGGTATCGGGATCAGCTCAGCGATCGATGGACGAGCCAGACGCAGTTTTCCTACTTTGATTATCCGGTTAAGGATATAGCCGGTTCAACGCTGGGGATTATCGGCTCCGGGGCGATCGGACGTGAAGTGGCCCGCCTGGCGACGGCGCTGGGGATAAAAGTCGTTTTTTCCGAACGTAAAGAAAGTGCGCAGTGTCGTCCGGGGTATTTGCCGTTTGAACAAGTTTTACAGTCTGCGGATATTATTTCGCTGAATTGTCCGTTAGTGGATGAGACCCGATGTCTGCTGAATTCACAAACATTGGCGCTGTGTAAACCGACCGCGTTTGTTGTTAATACCGCCAGAGGCGGACTGATTGATGAAGCGGCCTTACTCTCGGCTTTGAATCAGCGCCGTATTGCCGGCGCGGCGCTGGATTGTCTGACCCAGGAGCCGCCAGCTAAAAACAATCCGCTGATGCTGGCGGCAAAAACGTTACCTAATCTATTGATTACACCACATATTTCCTGGACATCGGCATCGGCCCTGCAAACGCTGATGGAAAAAACAATTGAGAATATTGATGAGTTTGTTCAGCAACAAGGATATCCACAGATATTAATGAACGGAAATGGTGTTAAATAAGCAGAATTAATATGTCACTCATATTATTATTTACACCTTGATGATTGCGCTGCTGTTGCATTGCGATTGTTTTTTTATCGGGGATGGATATTTGTGGCTTGTGTCTGATATCGCATTGAAATCCTGAACTATTGAAACAATCGTGTCTATAGTTCAGGGAAAATAGCGCTATCGTTGTTATTTTTTCAGGCCGGGAAATAGCAGGAACCGGGAAAGGTATTATTGTGATAGTGTTGTTTTGATAATAGTAGCGGGTTAATAATAAATAAAAACGAGTTTCTCTATCTCACCACCTTTGCAGGCGGTGAGTGAACGTGATGAAATCAACGCTTTTGAATATAGGTTATCGCCAGCGCCAGCGCCAATACCAGCCCCTTGATGATGTCCATGGCATAGTAAGGCACTGAGAGCATAACCAGCCCGTTTTGCAATACCCCGAGAATAACCGCGCCTACCAATGTACCCAGCGCATTCGGCTTGCCTGATCCTGCTAATGAAAACCCGATATAGGCCGCCGCGACGGCATCCATCAGGTAGCCGCCGCCTGCATTGACCTGAGAGGAGCCAATACGGGAAGCCAGCAGAATGCCGCCCAGCGCCGCCAGCAGCGATGAAAAGACATAGGCCTGAACACGATAGCGGGCCGTGCGGATGCCTGCCAGTCGCGCGGCTTCCGGGTTGCCGCCAATGGCATACATTCTGCGTCCGTGTTTGGTCAGTGACAAATACAACTGAACAAGCAGCGTAACCACGAGCATGATCACGACAATAACCGGAACCTGCCCCAGTGTGGCAAAGAATTCAGGAATGATGCCTTCAGCCATTTCGCCACTTGGCAGCACCATATTTTGGGTGATGGAGCCGCCGTAGCTGTAGGTCATCGCAACGCCCTGAATCACAAACAGACTGGCAAGTGTCGCCAACATGTCCGGGATCTTGAGCACGACAATCAGAAATGCGTTGAACAGCCCGACCAGCGTGCAGAGTAGCAGTGTCAGCACAATGGCGCCCGTCGTACCCAATCCATGCCAGACGAACAGGGAGATCACCAATGCATTGGCCAATGAAGCCGTTGAGCCGACAGATAAGTCAAACCCGCCGACGGATAGCGAAATGGACACGCCGATAGCAATCACCGTTACGATGGCAATCGAACGCAAGATGTTAATGATATTGTAAGGGTCTAAAAAATTATCCGAGGCCAGTCCGAATAGTGCGATCAGGGCCACAACAGTAATCAGCATGCCCCACTTGTACAGAAACTCGAAGAAGCGATGGCGAAAGGGGAGTACCCCGTTAGGTGAAAGTTGGTGACTCACGCGGGAGTTCCTCCAGTTGAATATAATAGTAATGTTTCTTCATCAATATCTGATGCATCCAGTTCGGCGACGATACGACCGTCCCATAGCACGCAGATCCGGTCACATAAACCGACCAGTTCGGAAAATTCGCCTGAGGCGTAAATAATGCCTTTGCCTTGCCGCGCCAGACCGTCAATCAGTGTGAACAGATCCTGCTTCGCCTTGATATCCACCCCTTTGGTGGGTTCATCAAAAATCAGCACCTGAGCTTCGCTGCGTAACCATTTACCGATAGCGACCTTTTGCTGGTTACCACCAGACAAGCGGGCAAGCTTTTGCATCGGGCCGGTGGTCCGAATGGTCAGTTGCGCAATGATGTGCCTGGCCCAGCGAAATGCCTGTTTATGGCTGAATATTCCCCAGCGGGAAAAGCTGTCGCTGGCACTGACGCTCAGATTCATCGTGACTGATTCGTCAATAAAGATCCCTTCTTTGCGCCGCTCTTCCGGCACCAGCGCAATGCCTTGTTCAACCGACTGATGAGGGGAATGCGGTTTCCATGCCGTACCACGGTATTCGCCGTTGGCGACCTGGCTGGCGGTTGCGCCGAACAGGGCCTTACACAGTTCTGTTTTACCCGCGCCGGCCAGTCCGGCAAGGCCCAGAATTTCGCCTTTGCGCAGCGTCAGAGAGATATCGCGCAGCAGGGTTTCATCATGCAGGCCGGTAACTTGCAGCAATACCTCCTGGCCCTGTGTCACCCGGCGAGGCGGGAAAATATCATCCAGCCGATGGCCGAGCATCCGTTCAACGATTTGTTCACCGCTTAAGCCTTGCATCGGACCGCTACTGACAAATTCGCCATCGCGCAGTACGGTTAACGTATCGCAGATTTCGTTCAGTTCATGGATACGGTGGGAAATAAAAACAATGCCGATCCCGTCGGCCTGTAAACGACGAACAACCTGAAACAGACGCGCGCTTTCCGCCTGATCGAGCGGGGCGGTGGGTTCATCCAGAATTAAAAAACGGCATTCGTGAGACAGGGCCCTGGCGAGCAGAATCTGCTGTTTTTCGGCGAGAGAGCAATGGTCCAGACGCTGGCGTACATCCAGAGCGACACCGAGCTGGTCGAGCAGTGCCTGTGCCTGCCGGTACAGCTGGGACCAGTTGAGCACATGGCCCGTCTGCGCCAGCGTATCCAGCATGATATTTTCAGCAACGGACAGCGTGGGAACCAGCGCCACATCCACCTCTTGCTGTACCAGATGAATGCCGTATCGTTTGGCTGCGCGCGGCGAGTGAATATCCACCGGTACGCCATCAATCATGATGTCGCCACGATAGTGACTGTAGGCGCCGGACAAAATGGTCATCAGTGTTGATTTGCCCGCGCCGTTTGCGCCGGTTAACGCATGAATGGAGCCACCTTCCAGCGTGAAATTAACCTGCTTTAATGCGTTAAAACCAGAGAATGAGATAGAAATGTTTCGCATTTCCAATCGGGTTTGTTGGGTGGTAGACGTCATGGTTCGGTAGCGCTCTCGGCGGTAAATATCGTCAGAAAACGGGTGTGAAAGGTATCACATAACTGGCAGAATTTAATACAGATTAAGGGCAGGGAAAGCCCTGGGATATGAATTTAAAAGCATAAGATAAGTAAAAAAATTCTTAAACCGCATCAGGTAAGTGAATAAGATGGCATGACTCAGGGGCGGGCATGTAGGACGCCCGCTTCCGTCGGTTTCTATCAATGGTTGCACAATGATAAAAAGCATAGGAATTTCAGCAAATGAACACAACGGCAATCCGTGTACAGGTCGGTCCGGCCAACTATTTTTCTTTTCCCGGGGCAATCGATAAATTACTGGCGTTCTATCCTCCGGCTGTTTTGAACCATGCCCTGTGGATATACGGGGAACGCGCCCTGGCGGCGGCGAAGCCATTTTTACCCGCGGAATTTAACGCCGGTACTGCCCGGCGCGTACTGTGTGGCGCACACTGTAGCGCAAGCGAAGTGGCCCGGCTGGCGGCGGAGGCTGGAGATAACTGTCAGGTCGTGATCGGCATTGGCGGCGGCGCGGTGTTGGATACCGCCAAAGTGGTGGCCCGGCAGGTTGGTGTTCCGTTGGTCGCCATACCGACGATTGCGGCGACTTGCGCGGCCTGGACGCCGCTGTCTGTTTGGTACAACGATGCCGGACAGGCGCTGAATTTTGAAATATTTACCGATGCCAACCATCTGGTACTGGTTGAACCCCGCATTATTCTGGCCGCACCGCCAGAATATCTACTGGCAGGCATCGGGGACACGTTGGCGAAGTGGTATGAAGCGATGGTGCTCAGTCCGCAGCCTGATACGTTACCATTGACGGTTCGTCTTGGTCTGCAAACCGCGCTGGATATCCGGGATGTGTTACTGAAGCAGAGCGTTTCGGCAATGGAGGCTGTCGCGCGCGGCGAACTGACGCCGGCGTTTCTTGATGTTGTGGATGCCATCATCGCCGGTGGCGGTATGGTCGGCGGGCTGGGTGAGCGCTATACCCGGGTGGCCGCTGCACACGCTGTACACAACGGGCTGACGGTACTGCCACAGACTGAACAATTCCTGCATGGCACAAAAGTCGCTTACGGCATTCTGGTGCAAAGTGCCTTGCTGGGCGATGACGCCACGCTGCGTCAACTCCACGACGCGTTCAAAGGGTTGGGTTTGCCGACATCGCTGGCAGAGCTGGAAGTGGATATCAACGATCGCGCTGCGATTCAGTCGGTGATTGCACGAACGCTGAAACAAGGTGAGTCAATTCACTATTTGCCACTGGCACTCGATGAACATGTCATGCTGGACGCGTTGAAAAAGGTCGAAGCGTTGGCTGGCTGACGGAAAGGTAATGGGCGGATTATCCGCCCAATTTCCATACCCATCATCTTTCATGACTGAACGACTCGGCCCACCGCAGGGCGGGCAGGATGCCCGTCATAACTCTACCGGACGGATGATTACTGTATTTTTTCGTAGGCGAACGAACTTTTGATGTAGCGTGAGTAATATCGGTATTTGTTCGTGCTCGACATTAACTCTTCATAGATCATCCGCGCCACGCCTGAGTATTGATATATGCTGCCATTCAGCAGTTCAATTTCCAATAGACTCTTTTCCGCATCGTATCCGATAGCAAACAATTCTGATGATGAAACCCGTTTTCTTTGCAAAATCAATCACTCCTAAAAGATCAATGCCACACTCCAGACGGCGAAACAGCCTATTTTTATTAGACGCCTTACAGCGTGAAGTTACCGTCTTCCAGCCCTTTAATACTGGTCCGGTATAATACGCTACTCGTTCATCAAGAAAAGTGCGATATTTATATACTCGTCATACTTCAAGCTGCATGTGCGTTGGCTGCGCTTAGTCACCCGAATCACTTACTTGAGTAAGCTCATCGGGGTTCCTGCGCTTGCCGCCTTCCTGCAACTCGAATTATTTAGAGTATAGGCAGCCGTTGCCGGGTAATGAGCAAATTTGTCGACCCGGCGGGGTTGCCGTGATTGGGTTCGCTGTTCATCCTGAATATAAGCGCGTTGATACGCCGTTAACCGCTCAATCCGTTCGATATACTGGCCGCCATGCAGAACTGACTTGCATTTTCACCAATATCAGCGGTACCGCAATTTGTATATCGGCATCGGTGAGCCGATCTCCAGTAAACCAGTCATATTCTTCCCGCAATTTGTCACTGGGCTGAAACGCTGGAAGCGTTTTTCAACCTCACTTGTGAGGGTGATCGGGGATGGCCGGTAATAAATACTGGGCGTGAAAGCGCAGATGATCCTCAATAAAGCTGGCAATGAAGAAATAGCTGTGATCGTAGCCAGACTGCGTGCGCAACGTCAGCGGCCACGCGTGTTGCTGAGCCAATTCAGCCAGTTTCGCCGGCTGTAGCTGGTCTGGTAAAAACTGGTCACAGTCGCCTTGATCCACCAGTATGGGGAGCTTATGTTGGGCGCTGGCCAGTAAATGGCAACTGTCGTACTGCCGCCATTGCGTTTCATCTTTGCCCAGATAGTTCTCGAACGCCTTGCGTCCCCAGGGCACCTGGCAGGGATTGACGATTGGGGCAAAAGCCGATGCGGAGAGATACTGTTCTGGATTACGCAGGGCCAGCATCAGCGCGCCGTGTCCACCCATAGAATGTCCGCAGATGGATTGCCGTTCGTTCACATTGAAGTGTTGCTTGATGATGGCGGGTAATTCCTGACGGATGTAATCATACATCTGATAGTGTGCGGCCCAGGGCTGCTGGGTGGCGTTAACGTAAAATCCCGCGCCTTGTCCAAGGTCGTATCCTGCATCATTGGCAACGTCCTCTCCCCGCGGGCTGGTGTCCGGCATGACCAGAACCAGTCCCAGCTCTGCCGCGACGCGTTGGGCGCCGGCTTTGATGGTGAAGTTCTCGTCGTTACAGGTGAGCCCGGACAGCCAGTAAAGCACGGGCGGCGGGGTATCATCGGGCGTCGGCGGCAGGTAAATGCTGAATGTCATGTCGCAGTTCAGCGTGTCAGATAGATGGCGATAGCGCTGCTGCCAACCGCCAAACATTCGGTGTTCTTCCAGAAGTTCCAGTGACGGGATCATCTTCGTGCTGCCTCCTTATATATTGGATACATCCCCTCATCATCCAGGTGCCAGTGTGTTAGTGGCTATCCCAGTCACCCGATCCGGCGGGGAAACTGGGAAAGCGTATGGCGGACCTTGAAATCAACAGGGTAGGGGTAATGACGACTTTAGCTGAAATGGATAACCGAACGAATCGATTTACCTTCATGCATTAAATCGAATGCGGTATTGATCTCGTCCAGCGTCATGGTATGGGTGATGAAATCGTTCAGTTGGAATTCACCGTCCATATAGCGTTGTACAATGCCCGGCAATTGGCTGCGGCCTTTTACGCCACCGAAAGCGGAACCGCGCCATACGCGGCCGGTAACCAACTGGAAAGGGCGGGTGGAAATTTCTTCGCCTGCGCCGGCAACGCCGATAATCACGGATTCGCCCCAGCCTTTGTGACAGCACTCCAGCGCGGAACGCATGACGTTTACGTTTCCGATACATTCAAATGAGAAATCAACGCCTCCGTCGGTCAGTTCGACGATCACATCCTGAATCGGCCTGTCATCGTCTTTGGGATTAATCAGATCGGTGGCGCCCAGCTTGCGTGCCAGTTCGAATTTGCTGGTATTGAGATCAATCCCGATGATACGGCTGGCGCCGGCCATTTGTGCGCCGATAATGGCTGACAGCCCGATGCCGCCGAGTCCGAAAATCGCTACCGTATCGCCTTTTTTCACTTTGGCCGTATTGATCACCGCGCCCATGCCGGTAGTCACGCCGCAGCCCAACAGGCAGACTTCTTCCAGCGGCGCTTCTTTACTGATTTTAGCCAATGAAATTTCCGGTACGACAGTGTGTTCTGCAAACGTCGAGGTGCCCATGTAGTGAAAAATAGGCTGGCCGTTTTTAGAGAAACGGGTGGTGCCGTCCGGCATCAGACCTTTACCTTGTGTGGCGCGAATAGCCTGACACAGGTTGGTTTTCCCGGAACGACAGAATTTACATTCGCCACATTCAGGGGTGTACAGCGGAATAACGTGATCGCCAACGGCCACGCTGGTTACGCCTTCGCCGATCGCCTCAACGATACCGCCGCCTTCATGACCCAGAATCGCGGGGAAAACGCCCTCGGGATCTTTACCCGACAGGGTATAAGCATCGGTATGGCAAACGCCAGTGGCAACAATGCGCACAAGAACTTCACCTTTCTGAGGTGGCATCAAATCGACTTCTTCAATCGTCAATGGCTGGTTTGGGCCCCAGGCGACAGCGGCGCGGGTTTTGATCATTTGCATGGTGTAACTCCTCTAGCGGCAATATGTTGCGTAAACGTTTAAAATTGGTTATTGATTAATCTCAATAAGCATGATGTCAGGTTGACGATTGTTCAATGATGAGCTTTTTCAGCGCTTCAACATTGGGGCCAAAAGCGTCGCGCCGCCATATTAACCAGGTGGCGGTATCTGCGATTTCTTTGGGCAGCGCATGTCTTTGTACCCGCTCATGAGCGGGTAATAATTCAAGTACGGAAGCAGGGATGAGCGCCAATCCGGCTCCGCTGGCAACACAGGCAATCATGGCATGATATGACTGGATTTCCATGATGTTGCCGAGCGTGATCCCATCCTGCCTGAACCATTTTTCCAGACGAGAACGGTATGAACAGCGTGGTGGGAAAGTGAACAACGTATCGTCTTTGGCGTCCTGTGCATGGTGGATGGGGGAATGATTGATATCCGAGATCAGCACCAGATGTTCAGGAAATGATTTGCAGCCGTTCAGTTCATCGTAGGAAACCGGGCCATCGACAAATGCCGCAGCCAGCGTTCCGGCGCGAACCCGATCGACAATTTCCCCGGATGTACCGGTCGTCAGTGAAAGCGCCACGCCAGGATAACGCTGATGATAGGCCGCAAGCAGGCCTGGTAATCGGGTCGCGGCCGTACTTTCCATTGAGCCTAACGCAAAATTACCGGCGGGTTCACCAGTACGGGTCATGCTGATGGCTTCTTCACTGAGAGCCAGAATACGTTGCGCATAGCAGAGAAAGTTGTGCCCGATAGGGGACAACCGCAAGCGATGTTTTTCGCGGATAAAGAGAGCGGCTCCCAGCTCCTG
Source organism: Brenneria roseae subsp. americana (assembly GCF_003115815.1). Lineage (NCBI taxonomy): Bacteria > Pseudomonadati > Pseudomonadota > Gammaproteobacteria > Enterobacterales > Pectobacteriaceae > Brenneria > Brenneria roseae. Next base: position 45,017 of record NZ_QDKJ01000014.1, read on the forward strand.
CTCAAGTTGCCGGAGACGGGTCGTCAGGTTTGAGGGGACGCGATGCAACTGCTCTGCCGCCCGAACGACTGAACCCGTTTCGGCAACAAGACAAAACATGCGTAGTTGAGTCAGGTCCATGATTTTCTCTTTTTGTGACTAACTTTGTTTTAATTATTCACTTTTTGTGAGTTTAGCGATAAGTCACTCTGTTCGCAACTTTTATGTAACACGTAAGGGAAAGGGATGGCTTTAAGAATAGCGTTAAGCGGATTTTTGATGTTGGCCGTTGCGATGGGCATCGGACGTTTTGCTTTCACGCCGCAAGTACCACTAATGATAGCTGAACATCAGTTGACGCTTACCAGCGCCGGCATCGTAGCGGCGTTAAATTATCTGGGATATCTGGCAGGCGCCTTTGATGCCATGCAGGCCAAAAACCGAATCACGCTGCGGTTGTGGGGCGGAGTATGGGGCGCCGTGTTTTTGACATTGCTGTCCGCGGCCGTTGATGATGTCTGGTGGCACAGCCTGATTCGTTTTCTGATCGGGTGGGCGAGTGGCTGGGCGATGGTGCTGGTGGCGGCATGGACGAACGAAAGTCTGGCACATTATGGTCGGCCTGCGCTCAGTGCTGCGGTCTTCGCTGGTCCGGGCGTAGGGATATTTATCAGCGGCATGCTGGCGGTTGGTGCTCACGGGCTGGCATTGAGTGCGTCACAGGCCTGGCTGGTTTATGGCGCGTTGGCGCTCATCGTCGTCAGTGCCGTGAGTGGTAATTTGCCGCGTGGCGGGAAATCAGCCCGACAGACCATGCCTGTCGAATCGTTGACGTTGACACCGCGATTAAAGCGTTTGGTCTGGAGCTACAGCCTGGCAGGATTTGGCTATATCTTACCCGCGACCTTTCTTTCACAGATGGCGGCTCAGCGTTTTCCCGGTAGCCTGTTTGCACAGTTTGTCTGGCCGCTTTTTGGCGGTGCGGCGGTATTAGGCATTGTGATTGGCATTGCCACCCGTCAGGTTTCGACGACGCATCAACGTCTGGCGTTGACGCTGTGGGCGCAGGCTATCGGCGTGTTGTGCGCGGTCAGCTTCTCCGATATCAGTGGACTGATCATCGCCTCATTACTCACGGGCGGTGGATTTCTGAGCGTTGTACAACTGGCGTTACAGTATGGCCGTGAACTGGCGCCGCAGCATGTGCGCTATATGGCGGGGTTACTGACAACGGGCTATGCCATTGGGCAATTGGTTGGGCCATTGGTTTCGTCGATGTCTGCTGCATTAACGCACCGTCTTGAGCCTGCGTTGTATATTGCCTGCGTCGGATTGGTTATGGCGGGAGCATTAGTCTGGCAAGTAAAAGCGGAACGAGGGGGAGAATAAATAATCTTTTCATTAATCAATCGATGGGAAAGGGAAAAAGCGATTATAGAAAGTTATTTCATAAATTTCTTTTTGTTTTATTAAAAAACCAATAAAATCATACACATAAATTATTTTGTTTTTACCTATCAATGAAATTAATAGAAACAATTTTATTTCAATCCTGATTTAAGTTTTGATATTTAATATTAAACGTCCTGTCAGGACGTTTAATAAAAATTGAACAACGGGATCATCTATTCTGAATATTGTCATTGACGATAAGTGGAAGCGATGTTTCAGCTGACGTCAGGAGCGCGTATTTATTGCGGTATGGAAATAATTACGCTGTAAATTAACGATGATGGCATTGATTATTAATAGCTGCCTATCTATTTGATAGGCGTTTTTTTACAAACAAAAAAGAAAAACGGGAGGATTCTTCGCTTCCAATGAGGTTATTTTCTTACGCGACGCAATATAAGAATTTTCCCAGAAAAAGGCATGTCGAATAAGTTAGAAGGCGCAGATGGGCATAGTTAAAAATAAATAGGCAAAATAATTAGTTACATAGAAGCCGAATGACTGCTATCAAGCAATAGTTACCAGCTATTGTTAAGTCATCTTCTATCGTATTTAGTGATCAAAATAAGTAAAGTGCCGGCTTTATTGGCCGATAATATAGATGCGTAACAGAGAAGTGTGCCAATTGTGTAAGAAATGTATATTTTCTGTCACGAAGGGAGGTATTTAAACCGGTGAGGTTATTCACTCATCATGAAATTATGCAATGCCAGTTGGTTTTCAATAAAAAGTGTGCACTCAGGTTTAAAAAAGCACAGATGAAAATCGCTAAATAATTTATAGGAGTCTGCTGTGAACTTTTTAAAAAATATCACCATCAGGGCCATGCTTTTAACAATATTGGGAATATTCTTACTCTTGTGGGGAGGCGTATCCTTCTATATGTCATCGTCGCTGAGTGAAATGACAAGATTATTAGAATCAGGGGAGGTACAGAAAAAGAACGCCAACACGTTAGCCGATGGTAATGATCAATATTTTCGTGCCGCGATCCGTTTGGTTCGGGCAATGGATTATACCCAGACTGGCGAAACGGCCGAGGTTGGGAAATGGCTTGCCTCCGCGGAAGCGGGGATAAAAAGTACCTCGGATAGGCTGGCGGAATTTAAAGCGGCCGATCATGGCGGCATTGATAAGGCCACCGTCGAAAACATGGAAAAAGCCTGGGTACAGGTGATTGATGACGGGTTAAAACCGTTGCTTGTCGCGGTTCGCGATAATCGTCCTGATGAATTTCGGCATCTCTTCCGGGACGTTTATCCTGTTCTGAGTATCGAATTCGGCGACAAAATGGATAAATATCAGGACAGTGCGATCGTGTTCTCCGGCTCATCGCTATCCCAGGTGTATGCATTAGTCGATTGGAATAAAAACATCCTGCTGGCTGCGGCGGTGATTGGGTTACTGATTCTGCTGCTTACAGACCGTTACCTGGTTAACTATTTGGTCAAACCGCTGAATATGATCAAGGGACATTTCCATGTATTGGCCGACGGTCAACTGGGATATCCGCTGGAAGAGTTCGGTCGGAACTGCGTTGGTCAACTGATTCCCTATTTGAAAGACATGCAAAGAAGTCTGATCAACACGGTCACCACGATCCGCGATAGCTCCGGTTCCATTTATCAGGGCGCGAGTGAAATCAGAAGTGGTAACAACGATCTGTCGGCCCGTACCGAGCAACAAGCGGCGGCGTTGGAACAAACGGCGGCCAGCATGGAGCAGTTAGGCGCAACCGTGAAACAAAACGCCGAAAATGTGCATCAGGCAAGCAAACTGGCCCAGGATGCCTCGATTGCAGCGAAGAAAGGAGGAGAGGTCACGACTGATGTGGTGGAAACGATGGCAAGTATTACCACCAGTTCTAAAAAAATTGCGGATATTACCAACGTCATTAACGGTATCGCTTTCCAGACCAACATTCTGGCGTTGAACGCAGCCGTTGAAGCGGCAAGAGCAGGTGAACAAGGGCGCGGTTTTGCCGTTGTCGCCGGGGAAGTCCGTAATCTGGCGCAGCGCAGTGCGCAAGCGGCCAAAGAGATTGAAGGATTGATTGCCGAGTCGGTTGAGCGTGTCAACATGGGGTCACACCAGGTTACACAAACCGGTGAAGCAATGGAGTCCATCATTATTGCCATTACGCGAGTGAATGACTTGATGGGTGAAATTGCGTCGGCGTCGGATGAACAGAGTCGCGGTATCAGCCAGATTGGTCAGGCGGTGACGGAAATGGACGGGGTGACGCAACAGAATGCTTCCCTGGTTCAGGAATCTGCTGCGGCAGCGGCGTCTCTGGAAGATCAGGTTCGTCAGTTGACCGAAGCGGTCTCCGTCTTCCAACTTGCCGCTGGCGAAAAACGCCAACATAGCGAAATCCAACAGCCAGGTAAACCAGCTCCAACGTTGAAACCGGCGCTGCTGGGGGTCGGAACAGGCAGCAGCAAAAAAAGTAAGAATGATAATGCTAACTGGGAAACATTCTGATTAAGCCGATGGTGAAAATCATCCATTAAATCGGAATCCGAGAGGCACTGGGCGAAGGCTCAGTGCCTTTGTTGTTCGTAGCGATACAGGTATCAGGCGAATCGGTTCCGGATGATAACCTGAATCTATTTCAACAATCATGACATACAATCACTGGATAATCGTTTCTCTCTCAACTACAGTGTTGACGGCGTTTGGGCCGGACCAACACGCCACTATAGGAATTGATTCTGATAGGCGTTCGAGCACCTAACGAGATCGGTTCTAAGTAACACCTGCAGGAGAATAATAATGTCATCATTGAGTAAAGAAGCCGTCTTGGTGCACGAGGCGCTGATGGCGCGTGGTCTTGAAACGCCGCTGCGTGGACAATTGTTGGATCGGGAAACGCGTAAACAGCGTATTACCGAACATATGACGGAAATCATGAATCTGTTAAGCCTCGATTTAGAGGATGACAGTCTGGCAGAGACACCGCATCGAATTGCTAAAATGTATGTCGATGAAATATTCTCCGGTTTGGATTATGCCAACTTCCCGAAAATTACCATCATTGAAAACAAAATGAAGGTGGATGAGATGGTCACCGTGCGTGACATCACATTGACCAGCACCTGTGAACACCATTTCGTGATGATTGATGGCAAAGCGACCGTCGCTTATATTCCGAAAGACGGTGTGATTGGTTTATCGAAGATTAACCGCATCGTACAGTTTTTCTCACAGCGGCCTCAGGTTCAGGAGCGTCTGACGCAGCAGATCCTGATTGCGCTGCAAACATTGCTGGGCACCAGTAATGTGGCTGTTTCGATTGATGCCGTTCATTATTGTGTCAAGGCCCGGGGCATTCGTGATGCCACCAGCGCCACGACCACGACATCACTGGGCGGATTGTTCAAATCCAGTCAGAATACCCGTCAGGAATTTCTGCGCGCGGTACGTCACCATAACTGATCGCGCGTCTTCTGAAATAAACGCGGGAATGGCATATCCCGCGTTTATTTCATTCTAATCCCCCGCTGCTTTAATATTTTCTTTACCGCTCATTCACTGAGTCTGGCTGTCTGATAGGCATACGGATGTTTTTGCCGGCGAGAAATCGGTTGAATATGCAGAAAATGCGTATGATTTCTGGCGTTCTGTTAATACAATCGATATTCCGGTGATTTAATGACATAAGTGCTATGCCTTCTCAACCCATGCTGCCATCACGCATTGCCACGCTGGATTTCGTCCGGGGCGTTGCCGTACTCGGCATTCTGTTACTCAACATCACGGCATTTGGTTTGCCTAAAGCGGCTTACCTTAACCCGGCCTATCGCGGACTACCTTCTCTGAGCGATGTCTGGACATGGGCGGTGATGGATCTTCTGGTGCAGGCAAAATTTTTGACCCTGTTTTCCATTCTGTTTGGAGCGGGCTTACAGCTGCTATTGCCGCGCGGGAAACGTTGGGTCCATGCCCGGCTTTTCTGGCTGATGCTGATTGGGCTGGCACATTCTATTTTCTTCTGGGATGGCGATATTCTGCTGGATTATGGCCTGATAGGATTGGTGTGTTACGGCATGATCCGCCTTGCTGATGACAGTCGTGCTTTACTGCGCACGGGTGCTGTCATGTATCTGGCCGGCATTGGTATCCTGTTTGTACTAAGTCAATTGCTCAGCCTGCAGCCGGGACGTTTCTGGCTGCCCAGCGCGGCCGATATCGCTTATGAGGTTTATTGGCAAACGTCGGGAGGCGCGGAAGCCTGGAGTAATCGGGTCAATTTACTGACGGAAAGTCTCCTGTCATTAGGCGTACAGTATGGCTGGCTGCTGGCCGGTTCGATGTTGTTGGGCGCAGGATTGATGCGCAGCGGCTGGTTGAAAGGGGAATTCAGCCAGAATCATTACCGGAAAGTCGCGCTGTGGCTTATTCCTCTGGCGTTAGCGATCAACAGTATCGGCGTGGTCGCGCAGTGGCTGGTGCAGTGGGAATATCAGTGGAGCGGCCTGCTGCTGCAGATCCCTCGTGAGCTAAGCGCCCCGTTACAGGCGGTGGGTTATCTCGCACTGTGCTATGGCTTTTGGCCGTCGCTGTGTCAGTGGCGCATAACGTATTGGATTCGTGATATTGGCCGCATGGCGCTGACCAACTATTTGCTGCAAACCCTCCTGTGTACCGCGCTGTTTAATCATCTGGGCTTCTTTATGCATTTCGACCGTTTGCAACTGGTGGCTATCGTTCCATGCATTTGGGTTGTGAATCTTGTTTTTTCCCACTATTGGTTACGTTATTTTCAGCAGGGGCCGATTGAATGGCTCTGGCGCAAACTCACCGCTGTTGTTGCCCGAACGGCATAGCAAAATTTGCCGGGGAAGATGTGTAAACGGACTTTGACTAAGGCGTGGTTTTTTCTGTTGTCAGTTGCGGTTTTTCTGGCGTCTTGCCGTTATTGGATGTCGAAGGGGCCAGATTGATGATTTGTTCAGGTGGAACCGCAGGGTAATCAGGCGCGTTATCCGGGATTTTATGCTCTGCCGGAATAGGAATCTGCGGTCCCAGAAAACGAGGTTCCCGCTTCAGAATATACAGATCAAACAACGCGCCTAATCTGGCGCCAAATTCCCGCAAGCGCACCGTCATCATATTTTTGGGAGAGGGGACGGCATAACACTGCGCCTGGATACCCAAATGCAACGCGATAAATAATGCCCGCTCACAGTGGAAACGCTGGGTGATGATCGTGAAATCATTGGTATCGAATACTTTCCGCGTTCTGACGATGGAGTCCAATGTCCGGAATCCGGCATAGTCCAGCACGATATCGGCAGGGGGAACGCCGGCGGAGATGATATCGCGGCGCATGGTCATCGGCTCATTATAGCTTTGCAGCGCATTATCGCCGCTCAGCAGCAAATAGCTGATTTTGCCGCTGTTATAGGCATTCAACGCACCCTGAATACGGAACAGATAATATTGATTGATGACACCCGTCCGGTAGTATTTCGCGGTTCCCAACACCACGCCGACCTGCCGCTGCGGCAACTCTTGCAGCTCATCATAAATAAAAGGAGCGGTTTTCCAACTGATCCAGCGATCGAGAGCAATAGCAGACAGCATCAGCACGCCAATGGTAAGTAACAGGCCGATTATCAGGCGTTTCCACATGCTTATGCCTCAGGCAAGGCTATTGGGATAGTCATAACCCAAGGCTACTTTACCTGAAAGGGGGAAGCAAGGCGCAGGCAGCACGGGCGGCGTCTATTGATTGATTTTTCAACGATGATGCACAAACAGCGGGAGAAAAATGCCGGGCGAATTTTTCAACGTCGCCCGCCATAATAAAATACCGGTCGTTTGAATCATCAAGCGACCGGATAATGGCTGGAGTATCCGTTAAATCCGACTACCCCATAGATCGTATTCGTCAGCGTGTTCGATTTTTACTTTCACCACGTCACCCACATTGACGTCGGTTTCACCATTCAGATAGACCGCGCCGTCGATTTCCGGGGCATCGGCCATGCTGCGTCCGATCGCGCCTTCTTCATCGATTTCGTCGATCAAAACCAACAGTTCGCGACCAATTTTGTCCTGTAGACGCTGGGCAGAAATTCTTTGTTGCAACTGCATGAAGCGATGGTAACGTTCTTCTTTAACGTCTTCCGGCACCTGATCCGGTAGCTGATTCGCGGTTGCGCCTTCCACCGGGCTGTATTTGAAGCAGCCGACGCGATCCAGTTTGGCTTCCTTCAGGAAATCCAACAATATCTGGAAGTCTTCTTCAGTTTCGCCGGGGAAACCGACGATGAAAGTTGAACGCAGCGTCAGATCCGGGCAAATTTCCCGCCAGCGTTTGATGCGCTCCAGCGTTCTTTCAACCGCGCCGGGGCGTTTCATCAGTTTCAGAATACGCGGACTGGCATGTTGCAGCGGGATATCCAGATACGGCAGGATTTTCCCTTCGGCCATCAGCGGGATCACATCATCTACGTGCGGGTAGGGATAAACATAATGCAGACGCACCCATACCCCCAATGAAGACAGTTGCTCACACAGGCTCACCATGCTGGTTTTCACCGGTTGCCCGTTCCAGAAACCGGTACGTTGCTTCACATCGGCACCGTAAGCGGAGGTATCCTGGGAAATAACCAACAGCTCTTTTACGCCGGCATCGACCAGGCGCTTTGCTTCATCCAGTACGGAACCGATCGGGCGGCTGTCCAGGTCGCCACGCATAGACGGAATAATGCAGAAGGTGCAGCGATGATTGCAGCCTTCAGAAATCTTCAGGTAGGCGTAATGACGTGGTGTCAGCTTCACTCCCTGCGCGGGGATCAGGCTGGTAAACGGGTTATGCTCGGGTTTGGGCACGTATTGATGCACGTGTGACAACACCTGCTCATAACTGTGAGGACCGGTAATCTCCAGGACCTTTGGGTGTACTTCGCGGATTTGGTTTTCTTTGGCGCCCAGGCAACCGGTAACAATCACTTTGCCGTTTTCATTCAGCGCTTCGCCAATGGCTTCCAGTGATTCCTGCACTGCACTGTCAATAAAACCACAAGTATTGACGATCACCAACTCGGCATCATTATAACGTGGAACGACCTGGTAACCTTCAGTACGCAATTCGGTCAGGATCCTCTCGGAATCCACCAGGTTCTTCGGGCAACCGAGGGAAACAAAGCCGATTTTCGGCTGCTGCATAACATTGCTCATAGCTTAAAAAGAGTTCAATTATTAGAGTGTCAGGGCACGGATTGTACAGAGATCTTCTTAGGATTTATACAGATCTTGTACTGCGTTGGAGGTGGTCGTATACCGGAATTCTGGCTTTAACCGGAGCAGGGTTTCGGGGGCTGGGTTTCCACTCTTCTTTCAACAAATGTAAACCTGCCCTGGTTTTTTTGCACAAATATTGTCCGGCACCTAAATTTACAGAACTTTTGTTGAATGGAGACAACGTTATGCTTGATCACTCGGTGCCTCATAACGCGATACGTCATACGTTCCTGTCTTTATCGTGGATCAGTCAGCTCCGTTGGCTATTGACAGGGATTTCTTTATTGTTCTCCGGTTATTTGCTGGCGGCGCAGCCCAGGGTGACGGAGTTGCAGGATAAACTCGATCATCCGTGGTCATTGGCTTTTCTGCCGGGCGAACAGGGTATTTTGATTACCGAAAGAGCGGGTAATTTGCGCCGTTGGCAAGCAGACGGCGGCCTTTCTGAACCCATTCCCGGCGTGCCGAAAGTGTACGCCAAATCGCAAGGGGGATTGCTGGAAGTCACGCTTTCTCCCGATTTCGCCAGTAATCGACGAATTTATCTGAGTTTTGCCGAAGAGGGCAGTGATGGAAAAGCAGGGACCGCCGTAGGATATGGGCGCCTGTCTGAGGATTACAAACAGCTGGAAAATTTCACCGTTTTCTTCCGTCAGGAACCCAAACTGTCTACCGGTAATCACTTTGGCGGCAAACTGGTGTTTGATCGACAGGGACATCTGTTCATTGCGCTGGGCGAGAATAACCAGCGTCCGACCGCGCAGGATCTGGACAAACTGCAAGGCAAAATAGTGCGTTTGACCGAGGAGGGGCAGGTGCCGGCGGACAATCCTTTCGTGAATACCGCCAATGCCCGCCCGGAAATCTGGTCATACGGTCATCGCAATCCACAGGGACTGGCCATGAATCCGTGGACTGGCGTGCTGTGGGAAAATGAACACGGTCCGAAAGGCGGCGATGAAATCAATATCCCTCAGGCTGGTAAAAACTATGGCTGGCCGGTGGCGACTTATGGCATCAATTATTCCGGACTGAAAATTCCTGAAGCCAAAGGCGAGCAGGTTGCCGGGATGGAAAACCCTGATTTCTACTGGAAGAAATCGCCAGGGATCAGCGGCATGGCGTTCTACAACAGCGATCGTTTCCCGCAGTGGGAAAACTCGCTGTTTATTGGCGCACTGGCGGAGAAAAATCTGATCCGCTTGACGCTGGATGGTGACAAAGTCACTGCGGAAGAACGTTTATTGCAGGATCGCAACGAGCGTATTCGTGAAGTGCGGCTCGGGCCGGACGGATATCTCTATTTGCTGACCGATCATGATAATGGCAAGCTGCTGAAAGTGGGCTTGGAGTAGCAGTGGACCACAGGCACCGGAAGGTGCCTGCGTCAAGCCGATCACGTCAGGGGGATCATCACCGTTTCACGGTAGGCCGGGCGCTCAGTGAGCTGCTGATACCACCGTTCCAGATTCGGATGCGGCTGACGAACAATATCCATGTTAAACCAGGCATAGGCGATACACCCCAGCGGGATATCGCCAATACCAAACGACTCGCCTGATAGCCACGGTTGCTTTGCCAGCGCCGCATCTACAATCGACAGTAAACGTTCGCATTCGGTTTTGCTCTTCTCCACCAGCGCCATATCCCGGTTTTCCGGTGCGGTACGTACCAGACTGATAAAGACGCCGCCAAATGAAGCCGCCAGCGTACTGGTCCAGTCCATCCATTTTTCTGCGCTCGCCCGGGCACCCGCATCGGCAATATACAGCGAATCCTGCCCGTACTGTGCCGCCAGATAGCGCACGATAGTATTGGATTCCCACAGCACCAGGTCGCCATCCTTCAGGCAGGGAATCAAACCGTTAGGGTTCATTGCCAGATAGTCGGCATCGCGGTTACGTCCAAACTGACCGCCGGCTAAAATATGTTGATAAGGCAGCGCCAACTCTGCGGCGCACCAGCGAACTTTCTTCACGTTGGTCGAATTTTCACGACCCCAAATCGTTACCATAGCTAACCCCACTCGATGAGAGAAGAAAATCTATTCTGCCATTGACCACACCGGCCGGAAAACGATCGGCGGATGCGAAATAATGATATGCCTTTTTAGTCTTTATGATTTAACTTGTCATTCTTAATAATGACGCAAGTTATCTTTAGACAGGAACGTTACGTAATGAAATTCACTCATTCAATGAGAGCGGCTTTGAGCATCGTGCTGTTGGCTACGGGGATTCAGTTGGCCTCCGCCAATAGTGACCCGAAAACTATCGTCTTCGGTGTCTCGCCGGGGCCGTATGGCGACATGGTCAATCAGGCGATTAAACCGGAATTGGCAAAAAAAGGCTACAAAGTGGTGGTGCGCGAATTCAGCGACTATGTGCAGCCGAATCTGGCCTTGGCCAATGGCAGTATTGACGCCAACCTGTTCCAGCATACGCTGTATATGGAGAAGTTCGCCGCCGATAAAGGACTGAAAATATCCCGCCTGATCATCGTACCGACGGCCAGTATGGGTCTGTATTCCAACAAGATTAAATCACTGGATGAGCTGAAAAAAGGTGACGTTATCACCCTGTCCAACGATGCCACCAATCTGGCTCGCGGTCTGCGTTTTCTCCAGTCTCTGGGGCTGATTACGATTAAAGCCGATATCGACGCCACCAAGGCATCAGAAAAAGATATTGTTGAAAATCCGCGCGGGTTGGTATTTAAACCGCTGGAAGCTGCACAGTTGCCGCGTACGCTGGATAGCGTCACCGCATCGCTGGTTAACGGTAACTTTGCGTTTGCTGCCGGATTGAAGCTCTCTTCAGCGATTAAACTGGAAACGCTGGACGAAAACCTGAAAAACGTCGTCGCCGTGCGTACCGACGATCTGGACAAACCATTTGTGCAGGATATCAAGACGGCTGTTGAATCTCCGGCGTATGCTGCTGTGATCGATCAACCTGATTCGATGTTCAGCCAGTTCCAGAAACCGGAATGGATGAAAGCGCAGACGGCAGCCCAGTAATAGCGCAAGACGTCACGGCGATTTGCCGGTGATGCAAGGTGTCTGGCCGGTCTGTGACCGGCCTTCTTCTTTTCCGCGTAGGTCAGGAGTTTGCGGATAATGATTCAGTTAGACGGAGTATGTGTTGATTTCCCTCAGGGAAAACAGCAGGGAAATCGCGCTGTTGATAATGTGACATTACACATTCGGCAAGGCGAGGTTTACGGTATCGTCGGTACCAGCGGCGCCGGGAAAAGTACGCTGTTACGCACCATCAATTTGCTACAGCGTCCCACGGCGGGGACGGTGCGGGTCAATGGGGTCAAAGTCAGCGACCTGAATGGCAAAAGCCTGCGTGAACAGCGGCAGAAGATCGGTATGATCTTTCAGCATTTCAATTTGATGCAGACGCGAACGGTGGCAGAAAACGTGGCTTTCAGCCTGAAAGCCGCAGGGAAATCCTCAGATGAGATTGCCCGGCGGGTGCCGGAAATCTTGAATCTGGTCGGGCTGTTCGACAAGGCGGCGGCATTTCCGTCGCAGTTGAGTGGTGGGCAAAAGCAACGGGTCGGCATTGCCCGGGCGATTGCCAATCATCCAGAGGTACTGCTGTGTGATGAACCAACGTCTGCGCTTGACCTGGAAACGTCTGCTTCCATTCTGGTTCTGCTTAAAGAGATTAATCACAAGCTGGGCATTACAATCGTGCTGATTTCTCATGAAATGAGTGTGATTAAATCGGTCTGTGACCGGGTGGCGGTGATGACGGGAGGCAAGGTGGTGGAAGAGGGTGATGTTTTCGATATTTTCGCCGCACCGCAGCATCCGTTTACCCGTCAGCTGGTATCGCATACGCTGAATCTCGAATTGCCTTCCCGATTGCTGGAGGATTTGCAAGGCACCCTGCTGAAGATCCTGTTCGTTGGTGAATCCGCAGAGCAGCCAGTGCTATCTGATGTTGCGATCCGCTATGGCGTCTCCGTTAATATCCTGCATGGCAAAATTGAATATATTGGCACCCGCGCGTTGGGCATTCTGGTGGCATTGTTAACGCATAATGCCGAGCCGGCCAAGGTTGAGGAAGCGGTGAAATACATTCAGGCAAGAACGGCTAACGTGGAGGTGCTGCATGGCTGATTTATGGGTCGATCTGATTGCCGCTTTCGGGGAGACATTCCAGATGGTGGGCATCTCAACGCTGCTTGCCATTATTGGTGGTTTACCGCTGGGGTTTCTTATCTATGTCACCGATCGTCACCTGTTCTGGGAGAACCGTGCGATTTATCTGCTCAGCACGGTGTTGGTGAATATCATTCGTTCTATCCCGTTCGTGATTTTGCTGGTGCTGCTGTTACCGCTGACGCAGATTTTGCTGGGTAATACCATTGGCCCGATTGCGGCGTCAGTACCGATGTCTGTCGCGGCCATCGCGTTCTATGCCCGGCTGGTGGATAGCGCGCTGCGTGAAGTGGATCCGGGGATTGTCGAGGCGGCAGAGGCGTTTGGCGCCAGTCCGTTGCGCATTATCTGCACCGTGTTATTACCAGAGGCTAAAGCCGGTTTATTACGCGGCCTGACGATCACGTTGGTGAGTCTGATCGGGTATTCGGCGATGGCGGGTATTGTGGGTGGTGGCGGCGTCGGCGATCTGGCGATTCGCTTTGGCTATTACCGTTATGAAACCCAGGTAATGATTATTACCGTTATCGCGTTGGTAGTGCTGGTACAGATTGTACAAACGCTGGGTGACTGGCTGTCAAAACGCGCGGACAAACGTGAACGGCGATAAGCTCGCGGTTTGGTGTATCGCTCCAGGCGATTTTTAATTCGCCCCATCTCTGGGGCTCACCCTTGAGGGCCGTCGCAAGCGACGTTGAAAATCGCTCCGGGCGATTTTTAATTCGCCCCCATCCATGGGGCTCACCCTGCGGGCCGTCGCAAGCGACGTTGAAAATCGCTCCCGGCGATTTTTAATTCGCCCCATCCCTGGGGCTCACCCTGCGGGCCGTCGCAAGCGACGTTGAAAATCGCTCCCGGCGATTTTTAATTCGCCCCATCCCTGGGGCTCACCCTGCGGGCCGTCGCAAGCGACGTTGAAAATCGCTCCCGGCGATTTTTTAGACCTTTTCATTTCTTTGACTATCTTTACAGATTGAATGGTTTCCCTGAGGGACATGACACGTTACCTTAAGATGTTGCTAAGGTTTTCAAAACATATTGAAAATTAAGTGTTTTTAACAACTTATGGATATCGCGGCGATCTCATGAAGACAACTATTTTCCTAACCAGGCTGAAATCCTTTACGGCGGGAACAGTATTACTCGTGGGGCTGTCCCCGACATTGCAGGCGGAGCAATTGCCCGCCGCGCCTCAGATTGAGTCTAAAGCCTTTATTTTAATGGATTATCACAGCGGCCAGGTGCTGGCGGAGTCCAATGCCGATGAGCGCCTTGATCCTGCCAGCCTGACAAAAATTATGGCGAGCTACGTGATTGGACAGGCGATTAAAGGCGGGAAAATTCGCCCGACGGACGAAGTCACGGTAGGTAAGGATGCCTGGGCGACAGGTAATCCGGTTCTGCGCGGTTCCTCGCTGATGTTTCTCAAACCAGGCGATCGAATCCCGGTGTCTGAGCTCAATAAAGGCATCATCATACAGTCCGGCAATGATGCCAGTATCGCGCTGGCGGATTTTGTTGCAGGCAGTCAGGATGCGTTTGTCAGTCTGATGAACAACTATGTCAACGCATTGCAGCTTACCAACACCCATTTCCTCACGGTGCATGGTCTGGATGCGCCGGGTCAGTATAGTACCGCCCGTGATATGGCTCTGTTGGGGCAGGCGCTAATCCGTGATGTGCCGGAAGAGTATGCGTTGCACAAAGAAAAGGAATTTACATTCAACAATATTCGTCAGCCGAACCGTAACAGGCTGCTGTGGAGCACAAATCTTAACGTAGACGGCATCAAAACCGGCCATACCAGCGGGGCGGGACACAATCTGGTGGCGTCCGCGACGGAAGGCGATATGCGTTTGATTTCCGTGGTGCTGGGAGCTGCGACCGACGGCATTCGCTTCCGTGAAAGCGAAAAACTGCTGACCTGGGGCTTTCGTTTCTTTGAAACGGTCACGCCAATAAAGGCCGGAGCGACTTTTACCACCCAGCGCGTCTGGTTTGGCACAGAGAAAGAGGCTCGGCTGGGCGTCGCTAATGACGCGGCTCTGACGATCCCTAAAGGGCAGATGAAAAACCTGAAGGCCAGTTTTACGCTGCTGCAACCTCAACTGTCTGCGCCGCTGACAAAAAATCAGGTGGTGGGCACCATTGATTTCCAACTTGATGGCAAAAGCATCGGACAGCGTCAACTTGTGGCGCTGGATGATATCCCAGAGTCCGGTTTCTTCAGCCGATTATGGGACACGGTGATGATGAAACTGCAACAATGGTTTGGCAGTTGGTTCGGCTAGTTGTCGGCGTGTAATTTATTCTGGCTTGGAAAAAGAAAAGGCCCATCGTTCTTGAACCTCAATGGCGTGAACGACGGGCTCCTCAATATGGGGATATCAAAGAAAAGCAGTGGCACTTATTCAGACTGCGACGCTAAGAAAAAGTTCTGCCTTTTCTGAGAAATGTTGGCGATTTTTTACATTCTCTATTAGCCTGGCAGCCCCGGCCAAATGATAACGATCAGTGAACCCGCCAGCGTCAATAAAACGTTGGCGATAGCGTAGGTTCCCGCATATCCCAACGCGGGAATATTACTGCGTGCGGTGTCGCTGATAATGTCCATGGCGGGAGCGCAGGTACGAGCTCCCATTATCGCACCAAACAACAATGCGCGGTTCATGCGCAGCACATAGGCCCCGAACAGAAAACAAACCACCACGGGCACCAGGCTGACAATCAATCCGGATACCAACATTTGTGCGCCGACATCGCCAAAGCTGCTGCCAATCGTGCTGCCTGCGCTTAATCCGACGCCTGCCATAAATACCATCAGACCGAATTCTTTCACCATATTCAGCGCGCCTTGCGGAATATAGCCGAACGTCGGGTGGTTGGCCCGCAGAAAGCCCAGCATGATCCCGGCGAACAGCAGACCGGCGGCATTGCCAATGCCGAAGGTAAAATTACTGAACTGGAATGTAATCAGGCCAATCATGATACCAATGATGAAGAAAGCACAAAAAGCCAACAGGTCGGTCATCTGACTGTGAATAGAAATAAAGCCGATGCGATCGGCGATGCTTTTTACCCGGCGAGCGTCGCCGCTAACCTGTAGCACATCGCCCTTGTTCAGTACGACGCCATCATCGATGGGCATCTCAATCTGGCTGCGGATAATGCGGTTGAGGAAACAGCCGTGGTCGGTCAACTTAAGCTGGCTGAGGCGTTTACCGACGGCATTATGGTTTTTCACCACGATCTCTTCGGTGACAATACGCATATCCAGCAGATCGCGGTCGAATACTTCTTTTCCATCGCGGAAATTCGGGTTTAGTCTGGCGTGAGCATCCGGGTAGCCCACCAGCGCGATTTCATCGCCGATTTGCAGCACGGCATCGCCATCCGGGCTCGCCAGAATGCCGTTACGTCGGATTCGCTCAATATAGCAACCGGTCTGACGATAGATTCCCAGTTCGCGCAGATTCTTGCCGTCGGCCCAGGCCACCAGTTCCGGACCGACACGATAGGCGCGGATCACGGGCAGATACACCTTCCTTTGGCTATCGGTATCCAGCCCGCGCTCGCGGGCAATTTGCTGGGCGCTGGTCGGTAGGTCCTGATGCTGTAGTTTTGGCAGGTAGCGTGCGCCGAAAATCAGACTCACCAGGCCAATCAGGTAGGTCAGGGCGTAACCGAGACTGAGGTGATCCTGCTCGATACCAAGCTGCGATCCCAGACTGGCCGTATTGCGTAGCGTATCGCCTGCACCGACCAGAACTGGCGTCGAAGTCATAGAACCGGCGAGCATCCCGGCCGTCAATCCGATGCCCCAACCAAAAAACTTGCCTAGTCCCAACGCTAAAATCAGTGCGCTTCCCACCATCACCAGCGCGAGCATTAAATAATTTTTACCGTCGCGGAAAAAAATAGAAAAGAAATTAGGTCCGGCCTCAACACCGACACAAAAAATAAATAACATAAATCCAAGGCTGAGAGCCTCGGTATTAATCGAAAAATGCTGTTGCCCGAGTAATAACGAGACGACTAAAACACCAATAGAATTACCCAGTTGTACCGAACCCAGGCGTAATTTTCCCAGGCAGAGTCCTAATGAAAGAACCACGAATAAAAGCAGAATGTAATTCCCGTTTAACAAATCAGCGACGTTTATATTCATGGCATGTAACTTGTTGTTTACCAGTAAGTTCTTGATATAAATGACTATAAAGGCTAAATTTAGTCATTGGATACGGCGGTTCCGTTAGTGCTGTTAAATAACCGTCAGCTGAAAGGAATCAGCCGCGTTTAGTATAAATTATTCAGCAAAATTGTTCAGTCAATAATTGTTTGTTAAATGATTGTGGTATCGCTATTTTAGCAATTTGTTGGTTTTACAACCAGTAGACGGTGAATAACGTTCAGAGATGTAATAAATCTGGTGGTTAATAAATAGTGAAAAGACCTCACTTTGTGTCATATCAGGGATATTCAGCCATCCATATTTTTTGTGCCGTATTTTTTATGCCCAATTGATTCATGAGCCTCGTAACGCGGCAAGCGAACGACAAATTAGTCGGGAACGAATTTGACCAGCCAACGGCCGGCCTGCGGAGAGAGACAGGATGTCTCTCATTCATTCTGATGAGCTTGGGTCAAGTGATTCGGACGATAAATCTGCCGCAGCAGATTCGAACGTTGCTTGCCGCGGCACCGAAAGGGCAAGACCCAAGGGGCCGGGAACAATGCAGCCAGGACGCTTGCAACTTGAACGATGGGCAGTCTTCCACCTTGGGTGTCAGACAAGTATGGCGTGGAGGTGTGTACCTATTTAAGGGAGGCAAAGTATGACAAACGATAAAGGTTGGGTTGGCGCCGCCTGCTGTTTTTTATTGTTTATCGTGGTTTTCTTGAGCCAGAAAATGGATGTGTCCGATGTGGTGGCAGGCGAAAACTTGCTTGGCGGTCCCGGCATGTTGCTCTTTTTGCTGCCCGGTGCGATTGCCAGCTGTCTGTCTGCTCAAGGTCGTTTGCTCTATCCGCTGGTTGGCGCGTTGGTGGCTATGCCGCTGTGTCTGGTGGTTCTGCATTTATGGCGTACACCGTTGGACTCTTTCTGGCAAGAGCTGGCTTATGTCCTGAGTGCTGTATTCTGGAGTGTATTGGGAGCGTTAGGGGTCTTGTTTCTGAATGGGATATATCGACGCTATTTGCACGGCAAGATTCGGGAAAGATGATGAGAATGCGCTGGCAAGGAGATAAAAACCAAAGGCACAACGCTGCGCCTTTGGTCATTGAGTCGGTTACTGCTGGAACAGACTGAGGTTTTCTTTGGCGTAAGCCTCGAAATCGGTGCAACCACCGATGTGTTTTTCATCAAGGAAAATCTGCGGTACGGTTTCAACGGGTTTACCGACAGTTTTGGACAGATCGTCCTTTGTGATCCCTTCCGCGTGGATGTCCACATAGCGGAATTTGAAGTCGTCACGTTGTTCCGTCAGCTTTTCTGCCAATTCTTTAGCGCGCACACAATAAGGGCAGCCAGGACGCCCGAAAATAACCGCGAACATGTAAACTCCTTAGTAAAATTAAGAAAATTCTTTCTAAAACTATTGGCGTAATACCTATCGTTATTGAGGATTACTATGCTCGTATTCCTTGATGAAAAAAAGCAGTAATTACCTGTTGTACTGATTTGTTTTATCTATGAGGGGACGAAACCGAAACGCAGGCGGGCGTTGGTCTGATCGGCAGTCTGGCATATAATCGTCAGCCGTAGGTATATGACTTAATATCTGAAGGATATGCAGAGTGACGCCGACTATTGATTTACTACAACGCCATCGTTCCATTCGTGCCTTTACTTCCCAACCGTTGACGGATGAACAGCGTAGCGCAATTATCGCGGCTGCCCGGAGTGCATCCAGTTCCAGTTTTTTGCAGTGTACTTCAATCATTCGTATTACCGATCCGGATGTGCGTCAAACGCTGGTTCATTATACGGGAGAACAGACGTATGTCGCGCAGGCTCCCGAGTTCTGGGTATTCTGTGCCGATTTTCACCGACATCTGGAAATTTTCCCCCAGGCTGAAACCGGACTGGCTGAACAGTTGCTGATTGGTTGCGTAGACACCGCCATTATGGCGCAGAATGCGCTGGTTGCGGCGGAGTCTCTGGCGCTCGGCGGGGTTTTTATCGGCGGCATTCGTAATAATATTGCCGATGTCACCACGTTGCTGAAATTGCCGCGCCATGTTTTACCGTTGTTTGGATTGTGCCTGGGATACCCGGATGCCGATCCGCTGTTAAAACCGCGTATGCCAGTGGCGATGCTGATGCACGAAAACGTTTATCAGCCGCTCGATCGCGAGAAATTAGCGGAATATGATCGACAAATGGTCGAGTATTATCTTCAGCGCACCGGCAATCGGCGCGATAGCTGGAGTGAGCATGTTCAGCATACGCTGAAAAAAGAACTGCGTCCGTTTATGCTGGACTACTTACATCAACAGGGATGGGTGATACGTTAGTATCTGCATACCCGCCATCTTTCAAGTTGCAGGGGCGAAAGGGGCAACGCTTGGCGTTGTTCAAAACGATAACGTTTTGTCCCGCATCTCGAAATCTATTGGGTATAGGACATTTATGAAGATAGCCATTCTGTCTCGTGACGGTTCGTTATATTCCTGCAAGCGTCTGCGTGAGGCAGCCGCAGAGCGCAGGCACAGCATTGATATCATCGATCCGCTGTCCTGTTATATGAATATCAATTCGGCTGCCCCCTCCATCCATTATCGTGGCCGTCGACTGGTCAAATATGATGCGGTAATCCCACGGATTGGTTCGCTTATTACGTTTTACGGCACGGCGGTGCTGCGTCAGTTTGAAATGCTGGGCAGCTATCCGTTGAATAACGCTGTCGCGGTGATTCGCGCCCGCGACAAATTGCATTCGCTACAATTGTTGGCGCGTGAAGGCATTGATTTGCCCGTCACGGGGTTTGCTCATTCCCCGGATGATACCGGTGATCTGATCGAAATGGTGGGGGGCGCGCCGCTGGTGGTGAAACTGGTGGAGGGCACGCAGGGGATCGGTGTGGTGCTGGCGGAAACCCGGCAGGCGGCGGAGAGCGTGATTGATGCGTTTCGGGGGTTGAATGCCCACATCCTGGTCCAGGAGTATATCAGGGAGGCGAAGGGTAGGGATATTCGCTGTCTGGTGATCGGCAATCGGGTCGTGGCTGCGATTGAGCGGCAAGCGAAATCGGGGGAATTTCGTTCCAATCTGCATCGTGGCGGTTCAGCCAGCAAGGTCAAGATTACGGCGCAGGAGCGTGCGATTGCGATCAAAGCGGCGAAAACGCTGGGTCTGAACGTGGCCGGCGTGGACATTTTGCGTGCCGCGCGAGGGCCGTTGGTGATGGAAGTTAACGCGTCGCCCGGTCTGGAAGGAATAGAAACGACTACCGGGCTGGATATTGCCGGTATGATGATTGAGTTTATCGAACAGCATGTGCGTTCGTTGGCGGCGTCATCCGCGCCAGTGGGCAAAACCTAGCTGTTGCATGCGGGTTGGTTTTGTTACTCAGCCCTTCGCCGGGGCCGCCGCCAGCGGCGTTCAAATCTGTTCCAGACGAATTTGTCCAGCGATGCCGTCTTCGTGCAACTCGAATTATTTAGGGTATACGATGGCATCGTAATCGAATATTCCGTAAGCTATGAGCCCTTTTTTAAGAATAGTCCAGTATGAGGCAAACAATCATGGATTCACTCATCGTGCCGGATCTGAATATGCTACGGCGGTGGCTGGATCAGTTGAACATTCTGTTTTTCGAATGTGATTCCTGTCAGGCACTCCATTTACCCCACATGCAGAATTTTGATGGCGTCTTTGATGCGAAAGTCGATCTGGTGGATAACGTCATCCTGTTTTCTGCGTTGGCGGAAGTGAAGCCCAGTGCGTTGATCCCTCTGGTGGGCGATTTAAGCCAAATTAATGCCAGTTCCCTGACCGTCAAAGCGTTTCTTGATGTTCAGGATGATAATCTGCCGAAACTTATTGTCTGTCAGTCATTTAGCGTAGCAGCGGGCATGACTCTGGAACAGTTCCGGCATTTTATGATGCAGTCTGAAGAACAAATTTCGATGATTATTCTGGAAGCGGGCGCCAATAATCTCCTGTTTATCAGCGATGATGAAGACACCTCTGCTGGAAGAACCTACTACACCAATCTGCATTGATGCTATTGCTGCCAACGGCAGCAATCAGTTTTACTTATTTCCTATCATCTATGGTTTATTCTACATTTTCTTCTTATTACCAGATATTCACCGTTATTTAAGGCTAAACGGCCGTATCACATAGATAAATTGTGAATAAATAATCGATAAAAGCCATTTTTTACTTCCGACTATGGTATGCGTGAGGCGCTGCGGTTATGCTTAATTTCAGTGACAGTCGGGCGTGAGATCCGTCTTTATATCTGTGTCTACTATGATTTTAGTGCATAGCCATTCACCGGTGTTTATCGTGACTGTTCACACTCAGGAAAAGTTCTGTATCGAGATGATACAAGTTTACTCCCATGAATCACCCCCTTGTATGGAGGAAGGAACGGATGTTCACCCAACGTAAAAAATGGCTTTCGGGTGTTGTTGCCGGCTTGCTGATGGCCGCGTCCGTCACCGCATCTGCGGAAGAGAAAACGCTGCATGTCTATAACTGGTCTGACTATATCGCGCCGGACACGTTACAGAATTTCCAGAAAGAAACGGGCATAAAAGTCGTTTATGACGTGTTTGACTCCAATGAAGTGTTGGAAGGCAAACTGATGGCTGGCAGCACAGGGTTTGATTTGGTCGTCCCCTCCGCCAGCTTTTTGGAACGTCAACTCGCAGCCGGGGTATTCCAGCCTTTAGACAAGAGTAAACTGCCGAATTACAAAAATCTGGATCCTGAATTGCTGAAACTGATTGCTCAGCACGATCCGGATAACAAGTACGCGCTGCCTTACCTGTGGGCGACTACCGGCATTGGCTACAATGTGGAGAAAGTCAAAGCGGTACTGGGGGCTGATGCGCCCGTCGACAGTTGGGATCTGGTATTGAAGCCGGAAAACCTGGAGAAACTGAAAAGCTGTGGCGTTTCCTTCCTGGATGCACCGGAAGAAATTTTCGCCACCGTGCTGAATTATCAGGGTAAAGATCCCAATAGTACTCAAGCAGATGATTACACCAAATCCGCAACCGATTTGCTGTTGAAACTGCGTCCGAGCATCCGTTACTTCCACTCATCACAATACATCAACGATCTGGCGAACGGCGATATTTGCGTGGCCGTAGGCTGGGCGGGCGATGTCATGCAGGCGGCCAACCGGGCGCAAGAAGCCAAAAACGGGGTCAATGTTCACTACAGTATCCCGAAAGAAGGCGCGCTGGCTTTCTTTGATGTCTTTGCCATGCCGGCCGATGCTAAAAACGTCGATGAAGCCTATCAATTCCTGAACTATCTGCTGAAGCCGGACGTGATAGCGAATATCAGCAACCATGTGTACTACGCCAGTGCGAATAAGGAATCGGTGCCGCTGGTAAACGAAGACATCCGTACTAATCCGGGCATTTATCCGCCTGAGGATGTTCGCGCCAAACTGTTTACGCTCAAAGTTCAATCACCGCAGATTGACCGTACGCGTACGCGCGCCTGGACGAGGGTAAAAAGCGGTAAATAAACGTTTTCCATTCTGATTCTATGTGATAAATAACAGGCGGCTAATACCCGCCTGTTCGCGCTATATATGTGTCACGACTTTTGGATGTACGAAGCAGCTTGTTTTGGCATCAAAAGTGGTGATTTGTTCTGCTTTTGCCGGAGAGCAATGCTAAGTGAATGATGCTATTCCCCGTCCCCAGCCCAAGCCTCAAAAAGCGGCTACCCCGTTGCTGGAAGTGCGCAATCTGACCAAATCGTTTGATGGTCAGGCTGCTGTTGATGACGTAAGTCTGACGATTTACAAAGGTGAGATATTTGCCTTGCTGGGGGCTTCCGGCTGTGGGAAATCCACGCTGCTCCGTATGCTGGCCGGTTTTGAACACCCGACTCAGGGACAAATCGTTCTTGATGGTCAGGATCTGTCACTGGTGCCGCCTTATCAGCGTCCCATTAACATGATGTTTCAGTCGTATGCGTTATTTCCCCATATGACGGTGGAAAAAAATATTGCCTTTGGTCTGAAGCAGGACAAGCTGTCGCGCCCGGAGATTAAGGATCGCGTCGAAGAGATGCTGACGCTGGTACACATGCAGGAATTTGCCAGCCGCAAGCCGCACCAGCTTTCCGGTGGTCAGCGTCAGCGCGTTGCGCTGGCGCGTAGCCTGGCAAAACGTCCGAAACTGTTGCTCCTTGATGAACCCATGGGCGCGCTGGATAAAAAGCTGCGCGACCGTATGCAGCTTGAAGTGGTCGATATTCTGGAGCGTGTTGGCGTGACCTGTGTCATGGTGACGCACGATCAGGAAGAAGCGATGACCATGGCGGGACGTATCGCCATCATGAACCGCGGCAAGTTTGTTCAGATTGGCGAGCCAGAGGAAATCTACGAGCATCCGAACACCCGTTTCAGCGCCGAATTTATCGGTTCGGTGAATATGTTTGAAGGCATGCTGACCGAACGTCGCGATGATGCGCTGATTATCCAAAGTCCGGGACTGGTGCATCCGCTGAAAGTGGATTCCGACGTTTCCGTGGTGGACGGCGTACCGGTTTACATTGCGCTGCGCCCTGAAAAAATCATGCTGTGCGAGACCATTCCGGCCGATGGCTGTAACTTCGCCGTCGGCGAGGTGGTGCATATTGCCTATCTGGGCGATCTGTCGATCTATCATGTCCGCCTCGCCAGCGGACAAATCATCAGTGCGCAGCTACAGAACGCCTACCGCTACCGCAAAGGCGCGCCCACCTGGGGCGACGAAGTGCGTTTGTGCTGGGATGCCGATAGCTGTGTGGTATTGACGGTGTAGTGAGGAATGACGTCATGACAATGTTTCCTGAACAACACACCGCGGAACCGCCTGGAAAAACCAGGGGACGTCTGCAACTACTGATGGCTCGCTGGCGTCAGGAGCACGGGCGCAAGCTGGTGATTGCACTGCCGTACCTGTGGCTGCTTTTGCTCTTTATGCTGCCATTCCTGATTGTTTTCAAAATCAGTCTGGCAGAGATGGCGCGGGCGATTCCGCCGTATACGGATCTGGTCTCCTGGATGGATGACAAACTGGATATCTCCCTCAATCTGGGGAACTATCTGCATCTGTTGGACGATCCGCTGTATTTTGAAGCCTATCTGCAATCGTTGCAGGTGGCGGCCGTCTCCACGCTGTGTTGTCTGCTTATCGGCTATCCATTGGCCTGGGCGGTGGCGCACAGCCAGTCTTCCACCCGTAACATTCTGTTGCTGCTGGTGATTCTGCCGTCCTGGACGTCGTTCCTGATTCGCGTCTATGCCTGGATGGGGATTCTGAAAAACAACGGTATTCTGAATAATTTCTTACTGTGGATCGGCGTTATCGACGAACCGCTGGTGATTCTGCATACCAATTTGGCGGTTTATATCGGCGTGGTCTATTCCTATCTGCCGTTTATGGTTTTGCCGATTTACACCGCGCTTACCCGGCTTGACTACTCCCTGGTCGAAGCATCGCTGGATTTGGGCGCGCGTCCGCTCAAAACCTTTTTCAGCGTGATTATGCCGTTGACCAAAGGCGGCATCATTGCGGGCTCCATGCTGGTCTTTATACCGGCGGTGGGGGAATACGTGATCCCTGAACTGCTCGGTGGGCCGGACAGCATCATGATTGGCCGTATACTGTGGCAAGAATTCTTCAATAACCGGGATTGGCCGGTGGCTTCAGCGGTAGCGATTATCATGCTGCTTCTGTTGATTATGCCGATTATCTGGTTCCATAAGCATCAGAGCAAAGCTACGGGGCATGCGGTATGAATAATTTACCGGTCGTTCGCCCACCGTGGCGCATTGTGATTCTGGTCCTTTGTTTTACCTTCCTTTATGCGCCGATGCTGATGTTGGTGATTTACTCTTTCAACAGCTCGAAGCTGGTTACCGTATGGGCGGGATGGTCAACGCGCTGGTATACCGAACTGTTCCACGATTCGGCCATGATCAGTGCGGTCGTCCTCAGCCTGACGATCGCCGCGGCTTCGGCCTCGATGGCGGTGATACTCGGGACGCTGGCGGCGGTGGTGATGGTGCGTTTTGGCAGTTTCCGTGGGTCTAACGGTTTTGCCTTTATGCTGACGGCTCCGCTGGTTATGCCGGATGTGATTACCGGCTTGTCGCTGCTGCTGCTGTTTGTCGCGTTAGGGCATGCCATTGGATGGCCTGCTGAGCGAGGCATGTTCACCATATGGCTTGCGCATGTGACTTTCTGTACGGCTTATGTCACGGTGGTGATCAGTGCGCGCCTGCGAGAGCTCGATCGTTCCATTGAAGAAGCGGCGATGGATCTTGGTGCTACGCCGCTGAAGGTCTTCTTTATCATCACGGTGCCAATGATTGCGCCAGCGCTGATTTCAGGCTGGTTACTGGCCTTTACCCTGTCGCTCGACGATCTGGTTATCGCCAGTTTTGTGGCTGGACCGGGTTCAACCACGTTGCCGATGCTGGTGTTCTCCAGTGTCAGAATGGGCGTTAATCCGCAGATTAACGCCTTGGCTTCTTTGATATTGTTAGTGGTAGGGATTATTGGTTTTATTGCCTGGTGGTTTATGGCGAGGGCCGAGAAGCAGCGCCAACGCGATATGCAAAAAGCGAGGCGCGGCTGATTTGAAGCGTCAACGAAAACCAGCCACACTGTGAATCAGTAACAGGTAACGCCGCCGTAAGGGGGCGTTACTGTTCTGAACGCGCGTTGATTTTATAAGGTAACGACTTTATCGTAATGATTTTATAAAGAAAATATCTCTGTGAGCGACAGAGAACATGGTTTTGTTTGAAGGGAGAACGTTGAAATTCTGTACACCAGGAAGGAAATAACTCAGCGAAAAGTGTACGCCCCGGTTCCTGTCATGGTGGCGGGGATCGCTATTATTGCGACCCGTTTTTTGGGAATTTTACTGTTGATATGGGAGTTGGGACCGAGCGGTCTGGGCGGGTGGATTGGCAATAGTGCCGAAGCCTGGGATTCAACGCTGGTGCTGTTGCTGTCGCTTATTATTGTCTGTATTGAAATCCGCTGTGGGTTCGTGGTGTTGTCCGGGGATAATTGGGGTCGTTGGGGGTATGTTCTCTGTCAGTGCCTGGTGACCCTGTATTTGCTGTTTGCCTCATTGAGTGAGTTTCTACCCGCGATATTCCATATTTCAGGGGAGAGTAACACCGCCGTCCTGCATCAGTTGATGCTTCAGAAAATACCGGATTTTTTGGTTATCGTGTTGCTGTTTTTACCCCGCCGGAGCAAACGTTTTTTTCTGCGACAGAAATAAGCGCCGTTACCCGCCGGATTTCAGGGTTCGCGCAAACCAGTCGGCCATACCTGAAAGATGAAGGGGATATTCCCCTGGGATGGTACAATCCTCACATTAGGTATTTATTCTGATAGTTAGATTCTATGCATTGTGCACGATACAGCATGGGAACCTGTCGTTCCTGTCAATGGCTGGAAAAAGCCTACCCGCAGCAATTGTCGGATAAACAACGGCACCTTGCCGATCTGTTGCAGCCGTATGCCGTTCAACAGTGGCTGCCAGTCTGTTCCTCGGCACAGTCGGCGTTTCGCAATAAAGCCAAAATGGTGGTCAGTGGCAGCGTTGAACGCCCGCTATTAGGGATGTTGCATCGCGACGGCACCGCTGTCGATCTTTGTGATTGTCCGCTTTATCCCGCCAGTTTTCTCCCGGTTTTCGAGGTTCTGAAAACGTTTATCGCCAAAGCCGGGCTGACACCTTATAACGTTGCGCGTCGTCGGGGGGAGTTAAAATACCTGTTGCTGACGGAGAGCGTTTCTCGTGGCACGTTTATGCTGCGTTTCGTTTTACGCTCGGAAACCAAACTCGCGCAACTTCGTGCCGCCTTGCCTTGGCTGCAACAGCAATTGCCGCAGCTTGAGGTGATTTCTGCCAATATCCAACCCGTCCATCAGGCGGTTATGGAAGGGAAGGCGGAGATTATTCTCAGTGATTCGTCGTCATTGGCCGAGCAGTTTAATCAGGTGCCTTTGTATATTCGTCCTCAGAGTTTTTTCCAGACCAATCCGCAGGTGGCTGCCGCGCTGTATGCCACCGCCCGCGACTGGGTAGCTGAACTGAACATTGCCAGCATGTGGGATTTATTCTGTGGCGTGGGCGGTTTTGGCCTGCACTGTGCGTCGCCACGGATACGCCTGACAGGCATTGAAATCAGTGCCGAAGCCATCGCCTGCGCGCGCCGTTCTGCGGAGCAACTGGGATTAACCCAGGTCGATTTTCAGGCGCTGGACTCCACGCGTTTTGCCGTCGCCAAAGCGGAAATTCCCGATCTGGTTCTGGTTAACCCGCCGCGTCGTGGTATAGGCAGCGAACTGTGTGCCTACCTGAGCCGTATGGCGCCGGCCTACATTCTTTATTCCAGTTGTAATGCCGAGAGCATGGCGAAGGATATGGATGAGTTGAAAAACTATCATGCATCACGCGTTCAATTGTTCGATATGTTCCCGCATACGGCACATTATGAAGTGTTGATGTTGTTGAAAAGAAGTGACTGATCAATGCGTCATGACTACGCGGCCTTTCGGGGGCCGCGTAGTTTGAACGGCGAGTAGATTACTGCGGGAACCACTTATCGTTAATGGCCTTATAGGTGCCGTCGGCTTTGATGGCATCCAGCGCCTTGTTCAGCTTTTCCAGCAGGGCGCTATCGTCCGGGCGGACCGCAATGCCCAGCCCCGTGCCAAAATATTCTGCGTCGGTGACATGTTCACCGACGGTTGCCAGATTGGGATTGGTTTTAATCCATTCGTTAACGACGGCGGTATCCCCGAATACGCCATCAATACGGCCGTTTTTCAGATCCAGTACGGCATTTTGATAGCTGTCGTAGGAAACGGTCTGTACTTCCGGGTGCTTGTCGTGCAGGTATTTTTGATGCGTGGTGCCGTTTTCCATACCGATACGTTTGCCTTTCAGTTCTGCAAAATCGGTGAATTTCCCTTTCTGCGCGATCACCACGGCAGAGTTGGCATAGTAGGGTTGGGTGAACGCCACCTGCTTACTACGTTCCGGCGTAATATCCATACCTGAAATGACCGCGTCATAGCGGCGGAATTTCAAGGCTGGGATCAGGCTATCAAATGCCTGATTGGTGAATGTGCAGGTTGCCTGCATCTGTTTGCACAGCGCTTTCGCCAGATCCATATCGAAACCGACGATTTCGTTATTCGCATCCAGCGATTCAAAAGGAGGGTAGGTTGCGGATGACGCAAAACGGATATTATCTGCCGCTGCGGCACTGAATGTCACCCCAGCCAGCAATGTGGCGATCAATAATTTTTTCATCTACCTGCTCCAGATTTTTTCTTTTAATCATACGAATAATTGCGCGGATGATTTCCGGCTTCACGATAGCTACCTTGCCAGTTAATGAATTTATATGCAAATAAAATGAGTAAAAAATCGTTTTATTGCTTAATAAAACATCGGAGCGCTATGGCTGGCCATAAAAAAGCAGGCTGTTGTCAGCCTGCCTGATAGCGTGCGTTGATGATGAGGAATCAGTTGCGGCGTTCAAACACCAGTGCGCGACGTTCGATTAAACGCATTAACAGAGTAAGTAACCCATTGACGCACAGATAGATAATTCCCGCGGCGCCAAAAACCATCACATCATAAGTGCGTCCATACATCAGCTGGCTGTAGCCCATCACTTCCATTAGCGTAATGGTGTAAGCCAGCGAGGTGCTTTTAAAAACCAGGACAACCTCATTTGAATAAGATGACAGGGCGCGTTTAAACGCAAAAGGCAGTAAAATTCGTAGCGTCTGCGGCTGCGACATGCCCAGTGCGGCACAGGATTGCCATTGTCCGGCTGGAATCGCCTTAACCGCCCCGTAAAACAACTGGGTGGTATAGGCCGCACTGTTCAGCGCCAGCGCCACCATCGCACAGAGCCACGGCTGTGAAAGCAGGCTCCATAACCAGGGAATTTGCTGGATAGACGTGAACTGACCGGGGCCGTAGTAAATCAGGAAAATCTGAACCAGCAACGGCGTCCCGGTGAACAGCGTAATATAGCCTTTCGCCAGGGTGGTAATCACCGGCGTTTTCAAGGTCAGAACGACGGTGAGCAACAGTGACAGTATCAGCGCCACGGCAATCGCCACGACTGTCAACGTCAGACTGGTATGCAGGCCTTTTAACAAATCAGGCAAATAAGCGAGCATCAGGAAGGCCTCCGCTCAAAACGCGTCGTCCGCAGCTCAATGCGTTTCAGAACGTACTGGCTTAACAGGGTGATGACCAGGTAAATGGCCGCAGCGATCATATACCAGGTAAAAGGTTCCTGTGTTCGTGTGGCAATGCTTTTTGTTTGCAGCATCAGGTCGTTCACGCTGATCAGCGAAACCAACGCGGTATCTTTCAACAATACCAGCCATTGGTTACCCAACCCCGGCAGGGCATGACGCCACATTTGCGGCATAATCAGGCGCATGAAAATCGCCGATTTACTCAGTCCCAGCGCCTGACCGGATTCCCATTGTCCTTGTGGAACGGCTTTCAGCGCGCCACGCAGCGTCTGAGACGCATAAGCGGCATACAGCAGCGCCAGGGCGATCACGCCGCACAAAAATGGACTGACTTCGAACATCTCAATATTCAGTTTTACCGGGATCTGCACCAGATAGAGATTCAGGGTAAAACCGTCTGCCAGCATCAGCAGCAATTGGGAAGAACCAAAATAGATAAACAGCACCACCAGAATTTCCGGCAGGCCGCGTAATAGCGTCACCAGTACGGTGCCACTCCAGCTTACTACTCTCCAGCGAGCGGTTTCCCAAATGGCAAACAGCATGGCAAGAATGAGCCCGAGCACCAGTGCACAAACGGCAAGGCCGACGGTCATCCCGGCGGCGCTTGCAAGAGGGTGAAATTCAATCATTGAGCGTCAGATTACTGCTGAAACCATTTTTTGTAGATGGTCTGATAGGTGCCATCCTGCTTGATTTTGTCGAGCGCATCGTTGAATTTCTTCACCAGCTCATCGTTGTTTTGACGCACGGCGATACCCAGACCGATACCGAAGTAGTCTTTGTCAGTAATGTTTTCGCCGACGGCAGACAGATTATCGTTCTGCTTTAACCACTCATTCACGACGGCGGTATCGCCGAACACGGCGTCAAGACGACCGTTTTTCAGATCAAGCACCGCATTCTGATAGCTATCGTAAGGCACGGTGGTGATCTCACTGTGCTTATCCATCAGGTATTTCTGATGCGTGGTGCCATTCTGTACGCCGACGCGTTTGCCTTTCAACGCGGTCACATCAGCCACTTTCTCTTTTTGCGCGATAAACAGGGCCGAGTTGTCATAGTAAGGCTGGGTAAACGCAACCTGTTGTTGACGTTCCGGCGTGATATCCATACCGGCGATAACGGCTTCAAAACGGCGGAATTTCAGGCCGGGGATCAGGCTGTCGAATGCCTGGTTGCTGAATGTGCAGGTTGCCTGTATCTCTTTGCACAGAGCGTTGGCAAGATCGATATCAAAGCCCTGGATGTTATTGCTGGCATCCACGAATTCAAACGGAGGATAAGAGGCTTCGGTCGCAAAGCGGATAGTCTCTGCGGCGCTGGCCGATGCGCTCAGACCCGCCAGGAGTGCTGCAACGATCAATTTTTTCATTGTAATTTTCCTGATATTAATCAATGTGATAAATAGCTGGCGAATTCAGGGGTCTGCGGCTGGGTAAAATGACCGGCATCCCCTTGTTCCACTATGCGCCCATTTTCCATATAGACCACCCGGCTGGCGGTCTTGCGTGCAAATTCGACTTCGTGGGTCACGATAACCTGTGTGATCCCGGTTTGCGTCAGTTCATGGATGATATTCACGACCTGCGCGGTAATTTCAGGATCCAGCGCGGCCGTCGGCTCGTCAAATAACAGAACCTGTGGTTCCATCATCAGTGCGCGGGCAATGGCCACGCGTTGCTGTTGGCCGCCAGAAAGATGAAGAGGATAACGATCGGCAAAATCATTCAGACGCAGACGGGTAAGCAACTTGTCGGCGCGCGCCTTTGCTTCATCTTTGCTTAACCCAAGCACGCGGCAGGGCGCTTCGGCCAGGTTTTGAGCGACGGTCAGGTGCGGCCACAGGTTATATTGCTGGAAAACCATGCCAACATTCTGACGTAATTCGCGGATAGCGTTATCGGCGGGAGCATGATTGAAATCAAACTGATTGCCGGCGATGGACAAATGGCCCGAACGCGGCATTTCCAGCAGGTTAAGTACGCGCAACAAGGAACTTTTACCTGCGCCGCTTGGACCAAGCAGAACCAGCGTTTCACCCGCCGGACAATCGAGTGTGATGTCAAACAGCGCCTGATGCGCGCCATAGAAACAGTTAATGCTGTTTAGTTGAATACTCATGCGTAAGAATTGAATAGACATTGATGCGGCGAATGTTAACGTCGGCAGTATAGTTATGCAATCGCCATGGGTTAAAATTTGTGAACAAGCGAATTATTGCTTAAATAATAGCACAAAATAGTCGCTTACGGTCTGAGGAGTCTATGATGCAATTGTCTACAACACCGAGTCTGGAAGGGTTTACCATTACGGAATATTGCGGTGTGGTGACCGGGGAAGCCATTCTGGGGGCGAATATTTTTCGTGATTTTTTCGCCAGTATCCGCGACGTGGTCGGGGGGCGTTCCGGTGCTTATGAGAAAGAATTGCGTAAAGCGCGGCAGATAGCATTTAAGGAATTGCAGATGCAGGCTGAGGATCTGGGCGCAAATGCCGTGGTGGGCATTGATATTGATTACGAAACGGTTGGTAAGGACAGCAGCATGTTGATGGTGACCATCAGCGGCACGGCGGTGAAAGTGCGCCGTTAATCATTGGTCAATCACCGATGGAGGAAAATAAATTGCAACGGGAAACGCCATGATTAAATGCATCACTCTGCTGATGCTGTTTGTACTGGCAGGATGCCAATCAGCTATGACCCCGCGGGAGCGGAATGAGTACCACCTGGTCACGACACATGAGTCCCGCGCTCAGGAATCGCGGGTTCGTTTTTTGGTGATTCACTATACGGCGGAAGATTTCCCGACGTCCCTGAATATACTGACGGATGAACAGGTTAGTTCACATTATCTGATCCCGGCTAATCCGCCGTTGGAGAAGGGAAAACCCGTTGCCTGGCAACTGGTGCCAGAATCACAGGCTGCGTGGCATGCCGGCGCCAGCAGTTGGCGTGGATTTACCCGTTTGAATAATTCATCGATTGGCATCGAACTGGAAAATCCGGGTTACCAGCGAACGCTGACCGGCATCCGCTGGACGCCATTTCCTCCGGCGCAGATTGCGCTACTGACGGCGATAGCCCGCCAGATTGTCGCACGTCATCAGATTGCGCCACAAAATGTGGTGGCCCACAGCGATATTGCTCCGCTGCGTAAACAGGACCCCGGCCCGCTTTTCCCGTGGAAAGCGCTGGCTCAGGCGGGGATTGGCGCCTGGCCGGATGAATCAAGGGTATCGTTTTATCTTGATGGCCGGCCGTTTTCACAGCCGGTGGATGCCGGAAGTTTACTGGATAAGCTGGCGCGCTACGGTTATCCGCTGTCCAATGACATGGCGAACCGTCAGAAACAACAGGTCATTGCCGCGTTTCAAATGCATTTCCGCCCGCAAAACTATCAGGGACAAGCGGATGCGCAAACCGAAGCCATTGTGGATGCCCTGCTGGAAAAATATGGCGCGGCGCGGTGATATCAGACGGATTCTTCCGCCAGTGCGGCAATTCGCGCAGCCATGCCGCGAAAAATAAACAGATGGGCCGGCATCATCAAAAACCAGTAGACCAGCCCGTTAAAACCGGCGGGATGCCAGCGGGCCCTGACGTCCAGCGTGCGGTGGGCGCCTTGATCGGTAATGGTAAACGTGAGCTTACCCAGTCCCGGCGCTTTCATACCAAATAACATGACCAACTGCCGCTGTGGTTTGATGGAGATAACTTTCCAGCCGTCAATTTTATCGCCGATTTCCAGCGTAGGCCGGTCAGGGCGTCCGTAAGTCACGCCGTTACCGCTGAGATCGTCCAGCCTGGCGCGTAAATTCCACAGCATGTTGGCATAGAAATAACCTTCTTTGCCGCCGATCCGCTGGATAACCTGCCACAGTGCCTGACTGGACGCCGGGGTATCGAGAGTATGTCCTGCCTGCCTGGGATAAAATCCGTAGTCCGGTTTCCAGCGGGCGCGGACTTCCGTATCGTTACCCCAGCCGGCGCGCTGGGTGCTTTCCATTTCGCCTTGCAGCGTAATACGCACCGCCTGATCGAAGGTAATCAGCGTTTGCGGGATCAGCGCCTGCAACGCGGCCCCATCCGCCTGAAGATCGTGTTTCAGTCCCTGAATGAGCGCGCGGGCAATAGTGGGAGGAACGGACGTAATCAGATGCAGAAACCAGACGGAAACCAGATGTGTCGGCATAGGAATGGGGATCAATACGCGGCGTTTGCCGCTGATCGCGATAAAACGCTCAAACATGGTCTGATAGCTGATATATTCCGGGCCCACCGCGTCCATAATGCGATTTCCCGGTGCCGGATGATGGCGGATTTCAGTCAGATAAACCAACAGGTTTTCCAGCGCAATAGGCGAGGATTTGGAACGGACCCAGCGTGGCGGCGTCAGCACTGGCAAGTTGTACACCATATCACGCATGATCTCGAAAGCGGCTGAACCCGCGCCGATGATAATGCCGGCACGCAGCTCCGTTACCGGAATGCCGCTGCTGCGCAGAATATCTCCGGTGATTTTTCGGGCCGCCATGTGGGGTGAACTGTCATTTTTCGCCTGTAGCGACCCCAGATAGATAATCTGCTTTACCCGGCTGGTGGACAGTGCCAGTAACAGGTTCATGGCTGCGATGCGTTCTTTGGCGATGAAATTTTCACCGTCCCCCATACTGTGGACCAGATAATAGAGCGTTTCCGCGCCCCAAAGTCCTTCTGCCAGCGTATCCGGTTGGCACAAATCAACCTGCCGACAGTCGACCCCCGGCCAATGTTGCTCGTCAATGGCTTCTACCTGACGCGCCGCGGCAATCACTGGCTGTCCTTGCTGACTGAAACGTTCGGTCAGGTGGCGGCCAATATAGCCACTGGCGCCCAGAATCAGAATCGGAGCGGATTGGGATGTCATCACGGATAGGCTCCACGTTACATATAACGATGCGGTTTATTACTATAGCCGGGAACGGGAAAAACAGCAGCAACGCGATTTGGAGGTGAATGATGGTGGCGCTACCACCATCATGGCTGCACGCGCTGATAGCGCGGTGATGATCAGGCCAGAACGGTATCACCCTGTAGTTGACAGCTACAGGCCAGTACATAGCCCTGAGCGATCTCGGCAGGCGTTAAGGTCATCATGCTGGTCGTGGTGTAATCCCCGGACAGCACGCGGGTTTTGCAACTGCCGCAGACGCCCGCGCGACAGGCCGCCAGCACCGGCAATTTGTTGGTCTCCAACGCAGCCAGCAGGCTAATACCGACCGGAACACGCAGCGTTTGCAGCGGACGACTGATGGTCAGCGTCAACAGTTTGCCGTCGCTGTCAACCGCTTCGTCAACCGTATGGAATTGTTCTTTGAAGAAACGTTCAGCAGGTACGCCGAACTGTCGGCAGAACATTTCAACTTGCTTCATATAAGGCTCAGGACCGCAGGTCATCACGGTTCGGCTGGCAACATCCGGCACCTGTTGGGATAGCAGTTCCTGACTGATGCGACCGGTCAGAAAGCCGGCGGCGGCATCATCTTCTGCCACCAGCGTCAGGCGTAAGCGCTGTGGGTAACGCTGTACCAGCGCTTGCCATTCGTTTGCAAAGATCACCTGTTGTGGACTGCGTACGTTAAAAATCACCTGAATATCGGTTTGGGGTTTATGCGCCAGCAGCCAGCGGCACATCGACATGATCGGGGTAACGCCGCAACCCGCCGCCGCCATCAAATAACGATCGCCGCCGGCATTGGCGCAGGTAAACTCGCCTTGCGCATCAGACAGCCACAGATAATCGCCCGGTTTAAGCTGCCGGGTTAACCAGCGTGAACCGATGCCGTCGTCCAGTCGTCGCACCGTCAATGTAATAAAACGGCTCAGGCCCGGAGAGGAAGACAGCGTATAAGCTCTTAGCGTATCAGCCCGGTTGGCGATGCTGACCAGCGCATACTGCCCTGGCTGATAGGGATAAACATCATGATTAATCAGAGAAATTGTCCAGACGTCGGACGTTTCCTGAGTAATCGAGTGCACCTGCATGCGATTTGGGCAAAGCGGTGTCGGCATGGTCATAACAAATCTCCATAAGAAAGCGGATCGGCACTGATGACGCCGCCGACCCGCGCTAATTCATCAGGCGGCCAGAATAGCGTTCATATCCTGTTCAACGGTGGTGATTGGCCGCATGCCAAATTTCTCGTTCAGAATGGCCAGCAGATTTTCTGTCAGGAATCCCGGTGCGGTCGGGCCGGTATAAATATTTTTCACACCAAGCGACAGCAGGGTTAGCAAAATGACGATGGCTTTTTGTTCAAACCAGGACAGCACCAGACTGAGTGGCAGATCGTTTACGCCACATCCCAGTTTTTCAGCCAGCTTCACGGCCAGAATAATGGCGGAGTAGGCATCGTTGCACTGACCGACATCCAGTAGGCGAGGCAGGCCTTCCAGCGTACCGAAATCCAGCTTGTTGAAGCGGTATTTGCCGCAGGCCAGCGTCATGATCAGGCAATCATCCGGCACATTGACGGCAAAGTCGGTGAAATAACTGCGCTCTTCGCGGCTGCCATCACAGCCGCCGACCAAAAAGACGTGGCGCAATTTCTTTTGTGCCACCAGATCAATCACGGTATCGGCGGCGCTTAACAGGGTTTCCCGGCCAAAACCGACGGTGATCCGGTGTTCAATTTCACTGTAAGGGAAGCCGCTCAGGCTTTGTGCCTGAGCAATCACCGCGCTGAAATCATCGCCTGTCAGATGATTCACGCCCGGCCAGCCAACGATGCTGCGTGTCCAGATGCGATCGCCGTAGTTGCCGACATTCGGGTCGATAATACAGTTGGACGTCATGACGATGGCGCCGGGAAATTTGGCGAATTCTGTTTGCTGGTTCTGCCAGCCGCTGCCGTAGTTGCCGACCAGATGCCTGAATTTTTTCAGTTCCGGGTAACCGTGAGCAGGCAACATTTCGCCATGCGTATAGATATTGATCCCGGTTCCTTCCGTCTGCTCCAGCAGCATCCGTAAATCTTTGAGATCATGGCCCGAGATCAGAATGGCTTTACCCGCGACGGGACGGACGTTGACGGAGGTGGGGGTGGGATGGCCATAGGCTTCTGTCTCGCCGCGATCGAGGATCGCCATCACGTTGAAGTTCATCTGGCCGATCCCCATCGCGTTATTCAGCAGGGTATCCACATCACCGGGTTGTGTGCCTAGCCAGGCCATAAAAGCATGATATTGCGCGTAAATGGTTTCGTCGTATTGACCCAGCACATGAGCATGTTCCATGTACGCCGCGGCCCCTTTCAGCCCGTACAGGCAGAGCATACGCAGACCATGGATATCATCACCGACGTTGACTTTATCACTGTCCAGCGCGAAATCAGCCGCCTGTTGCAACAACGTCGGGATATCGTTCCCCGCCAGTTGCAGTTCCGCCATGGGGTGATCGACCATCGCCTGTTCGTCCAGCAGACGACAGCGAACCGCCAGCGATTGACGCAGCACGATCGCTTCCCGTGCATAGCCAATAATCCGCTGTGAATCGAAGTTAACGTTAGTCAGTGTGGAGAAAAAGGCGCGTGGGGCAAAGCTGTCGATATCATGATCGATAAGATCCAGTTCGCGGGCTTTCAGCGCCCAGGCGGATAGCCCCTGTAACACGGCGACCAGAAGGTCTTGCAGATCGGAAGTTTCTGCGGTTTTACCACACATGCCCTGAGCATAAGAGCAGCCATTTTTCGCCGGGGTACGAATTGTTTGTTCACATTGCACGCAAAACATAATGACGTCCTTTTTTAAAGTTGCATTTAAAATGCTTGTTTAAAAGCATAGAGGGTCGCGACATATCTAAAAAGGCTTTTTTAATGCAACGTTAAATAACTTTGATTTAGCGCAATTTTGAATGTGGACAATGAAAATGACTCTCAATCACTGTCCGACAGAACGGGGAAAACATCATGCAACGGCAGGCTATGATGAAAACAGCGCCATCAGTACCGGTGCGGCAAGGCTCAACAAAAAGCCATGTACAATGGCTGCCGGAACCATATCTACGCCGGCGCTGCGTTGTAACACTGGCAACGTGAAATCCATCGACGTCGCGCCACAAAGCCCAAGTGCGCAGGAACGGTTACGTTGTGCCAGGGCGGGAATCAAGATAATCGCCAACAACTCACGCGCCAGATCGTTAAAAAAGGCCGCACTGCCGATCACTGGACCAAGGGCGTCAGTCAGCAGAATGCCGGATAACGAATACCAGCCATAGCCGGACGCGATCGCCAGCCCGGTTTTGAATGGCAGGCCGAGAACCCAGGCGGCGAGTAAACCGCCCGCCAGAGCACTGATACCGACAACCAGCGCAACCGTCATGCCTCGACGGTTCAATACGATCTGGCGCAGCGTCATCCCACTGTTGCGTAACTGGATACCTACGAAAAACAGCAATAAAATCAGCGCATATTCACTTCCCTGACTGGCATAGATCAGACCCGTCCATTGGGTTAATCCCAGCAGAAAACCGCCAAATACGACCAGACACAGCTTTAACGAGTCCAGAATCATATGCAGGCGTGAGGGAGGAGTCTCCTGCTCGAATTTTCCCGGCCAGACATCATGTTTGCCCCATAGCCACAGAGACATGGCATTAGCGGCAATGATGCAAACAAAGAAAACGGCGGCATAACGAAAAATCAGTAACAGATTACTGCCGAGATTATCCAGAAAAGCCAGACTGATCCCCATTAAAAACAGAATGACGTACACCATCCAGCTCAGCAGTTGGTTAATTGACTGTAATGTTTTTTTCGCGCGTAAAGGCACCAGATAGCCAAAGATAAGCGGCAGTAAAATAATTAATAATCCCGAATACATCACAGAATTGACGTCCTTAAACAGAAAAGCGGATAACCGGAGGGGAAAAAGACATAATCTATTAAAATTAAACAATTAATCATCGCGAGTAAAGTGTCGGCAGGGAGAAGAAGCGAAACGTTCAGATAATCCATTGGCAACGTAGGTGGCAAATCTGTCAGGATCAGATTTAGAGCTTGCTTACTGTGTCCTAAAAGGCTGGATAAGGATATCAACCTATCGGTGGCTTGAGAGATAAAGGATTGTGGGGGGATGATGATTACGCCGCCACCAGCGAAACGAAAACAGGAGATACGGATGTATCTGGAAAATATAGAGATACTGGGGTTCCGGGGCATTAACCGCCTGTCATTAATGCTCGGTGATAATACCGTATTGATTGGTGAGAACGCCTGGGGGAAATCCAGCCTGCTTGATGCGCTGTCGTTGTTGTTGGCCCCAACATTGCCCCTTTACCATTTTGATTTGCAGGATTTCTATTTTAATCCGGGTGATGAAAACAGTCGCGAACGCCATTTGCAGATCATTTTCACCTTCTGCGAAGCAGGGCCAGGGCACCACCTTGCACCGCGTTATCGTCCGCTCAAGCGTGTCTGGGTCGAAGGCCAAGAGTCGCTACACCGGATTTTTTATCGTCTGGAAGGTGAGGTAGATGAAAGTCAGGTCGTCTTTACCTGGCGCAGTTTTCTTGATGCCGAAGGGCATCCCATTAAACTGAACGACATTGATGGGCTGGCGCGGGAAGTCATTCGTCTCCATCCCGTGCTGCGTCTGCGGGATGCCCGTTTTATACGGCGCTTGCGGACAGGAACTCTGGCTGCCACCATGGATAACAGCAATGAAAAGCTGGCGCAGCAGTTCGAGCAACTGATGCGTGAACTTGCTCACAATCCGCAGAAGCTGACGGATAAAGAGCTGCGCCAGGGGCTGGTAGCGATACAACAGCTGCTGGAACACTATTTTTCTGAACAGGGATCGGTCACCAGTGAACGTCATCATCGGCATGAGCGGGCGCATAACGGTAAATCATGGCGTTCTCTGGATAACATCAACCGGCTGATTGCCGAGCCGAATAGCCGCAGCCGTCGGATTATTCTGTTGGGGCTTTTTTCCACGCTGCTACAGGCTAAAGGGTCGGTGGCGCTGGATCCGCATTCCCGTCCTCTTCTGCTGATCGAAGACCCTGAAACTCGACTACATCCGATCATGTTGTCGGTGGCGTGGGGATTACTGATGCAATTGCCGTTGCAGAAAGTCACCACAACAAATTCCGGCGAACTCCTGTCGCTGGTGCCGATGGAGCAGGTATGTCGCCTGGTGCGGGAATCTTCCCGCGTGGCGACGTTCCGCATTGGTCCGCAGGGGATGAGTGCGGAAGATAGCCGCCGCATTGCTTTCCATATCCGCCTTAATCGCCCGGCGTCACTGTTCGCCCGATGCTGGTTGCTGGTTGAAGGGGAAACCGAGGTCTGGATGCTCAATGAACTGGCGCGCCAGTGTGGCCACCATTTTGAAGCGGAAGGCGTTAAGGTGATCGAATTTGCCCAGTCGGGACTCAGACCGTTGGTGAAATTTGCCCGACGGATGGGCATCGAGTGGCATGTGCTGGTGGATGGCGATGAGGCGGGGAAAAAGTATGCGGCTACGGCGAAAAGTATGCTATCTCATCAGCAGGGGGACAGCGAACGGGATCATCTGACGGTACTGCCTGCGCTGGATATGGAGCACTATATGTACCGCGAGGGGTTCAGCCATGTTTACCATCGAATTGCGCAACTGCCGGAAAAAGTTCCGCTCTCCATGCATAAAATCATCGTCAAGGCGATTCATCGCTCGTCAAAACCGGATTTGGCGATCGAAGTAGCAATGGAAGCGGCATCCATGGGCGGTGATGCGATCCCGCCATTGATTCGCAGCATGTTTTCCCGCGTGTTATGGCTGGCCCGCGGCCGGGCCGATTAGCGCATTACGAATGGCGAAGCGCCGGAGCGCAAATAAAAAATGCTGGCCGCTTGCAGGCCAGCATTTTTGTCTTACCCGGCTAAATGTCACTATTTGTTGAGGGGTAAGACGGTGAGGGTCAGGAAACAGCTTCGCTCACCAGGGGGACAATCAGACTGGCATGATTACCTTTCGGTCCTTGGTGAACATCAAATCTGACAACCTGCCCGGCTTTTAGCGTTCGATATCCGTCCATTTGAATAGTTGAGTAGTGAGCGAAAATATCTTCGCCGCCGCCTTCAGGACAGATAAAGCCAAAACCTTTGGCATTATTGAACCATTTAACAGTACCTGTCTCCATGCATCGACATCCTTCGCAAGAGTGTTCTTTATAAGTAAGGTGAGGTTATTTGGTTAAAGTGAATACGAATTGATTAAAACCTCATCAATTCAACAGTACACTTTAGTGAAATCGATCCCGGCGTCAAGCGATCCGCATTTGAGGGGCGGAGGGAGTTTTTCAAAGTTTGATGCAGGTAACGCTATTGGTGGCGGTGGTTCAAGGGGGCGCAGAAAATTCGCGAGATAACAGAGATTGAATTTTGGCTTTCCGGCCACCATTTCATTACCCGGATGGAAAAATAAAAACCATACGTGCTACTGTAAATACAGGGTAATGATATTGAGATGACATTGGGCAGAGAATGGGAAACAACGGAACGTGGTCACAGTCGGAACAGCAGACTGCCGACCAATACAAAGAAAAACTACAGCCTCCATCGATGTATAAAGTGCTGTTAAACAACGATGATTATACACCGATGGAATTTGTTATTGACGTTCTGCAAAAGTTCTTTTCTTATGATATTGAACGTGCAACGCAACTGATGCTGACTGTTCATTATCAGGGAAAGGCGATTTGTGGTGTATTCAGCGCTGAAGTGGCCGAGACTAAAGTTGTACAAGTAAATCGTTATGCCAGAGAAAATGAGCACCCGTTGCTCTGTACGCTGGAAAAAGCCTGAAGTCAGGCAATTTATTGGGGGAGGTGCCTATGCTCAATCAAGAACTGGAACTCAGTCTCAATATGGCTTTCGCCAGAGCGCGTGAGCACCGACATGAGTTTATGACCGTGGAGCATTTGCTATTGGCTCTGCTCAGTAATCCGGCCGCGCGTGAAGCATTGGAAGCCTGTACGGTAGATTTGGCCGCCTTGCGCCAGGAGCTTGAAGCTTTTATCGAACAGACCACGCCTACATTACCGCAGAGCGACGAAGAGCGTGAAACGCAGCCGACGCTCAGTTTCCAACGGGTGTTGCAGCGCGCGGTTTTCCACGTTCAGTCATCAGGGCGCAGTGAAGTATCCGGGGCGAATGTGCTGGTGGCCATTTTCAGCGAGCAGGAGTCGCAGGCCGCCTATCTGTTGCGCAAACATGATGTCAGCCGTCTCGACGTAGTGAACTTTATTTCACACGGGACGCGTAAAGAAGAATCCGGGCAGGCACCTACCCCGGAAAACCCTGTCAATGAAGAACAGGCCGGAGGGGAAGACCGTATGGAAAACTTCACCACCAATCTGAATCAACTTGCCCGCGTTGGCGGTATCGATCCCCTTATTGGCCGGGAACGGGAACTGGAGAGAACCATTCAGGTGTTGTGCCGCCGTCGCAAGAATAACCCGCTGTTGGTGGGGGAATCTGGCGTGGGTAAAACGGCGATTGCGGAAGGTCTGGCATGGCGGATCGTGCAGGGCGATGTCCCTGAAGTCATGGCCGATGCCACGCTTTATTCTCTCGACATTGGTTCTCTGCTGGCAGGAACGAAATACCGCGGTGATTTTGAAAAACGTTTCAAGGCGTTGCTGAAACAGCTGGAACAGGATCAAAACAGTATTCTGTTTATTGACGAAATTCATACCATCATCGGCGCAGGCGCGGCGTCGGGTGGTCAGGTCGATGCGGCAAACCTGATAAAACCACTGCTCTCCAGCGGTAAGATTCGGGTTATCGGTTCTACAACCTATCAGGAATTCAGCAATATCTTTGAAAAGGACAGAGCGCTGGCGCGGCGTTTCCAGAAAATTGATATCACTGAACCCAGCGTGGAAGAAACCGTACAGATTATTAACGGGCTGAAACCGAAATATGAAGCTCACCACGACGTGCGTTACACGGCGAAAGCGGTGCGCGCGGCAGTCGAACTGGCGGTGAAATACATCAACGATCGTCATTTGCCCGACAAGGCGATTGATGTCATCGACGAAGCGGGGGCCCGCAGTCGCCTGATGCCGATCAGCAAACGTAAGAAAACGGTCAATGTGGCGGATATCGAATCTGTTGTCGCGCGTATTGCCCGTATTCCGGAAAAAACCGTATCCGCCAGCGATCGCGATGTGCTGAAAAATCTGAGCGATCGTCTGAAAATGCTGGTATTCGGCCAGGATAAAGCCATTGAAGCGCTGTCTGAATCCATCAAGATGAGCCGGGCGGGACTGGGGCATGAGCGTAAACCGGTTGGTTCTTTCCTGTTTGCTGGGCCGACAGGCGTGGGTAAAACGGAAGTGACCTTGCAGTTGGCCAAAGCGTTGGATATTGAACTGCTGCGGTTTGACATGTCTGAATATATGGAGCGCCACACCGTCAGCCGTCTGATAGGCGCGCCTCCGGGATACGTTGGTTACGATCAGGGCGGTCTGCTGACGGACGCGGTGATTAAACATCCGCA
Organism: Brenneria roseae subsp. americana; assembly: GCF_003115815.1. Lineage (NCBI taxonomy): Bacteria > Pseudomonadati > Pseudomonadota > Gammaproteobacteria > Enterobacterales > Pectobacteriaceae > Brenneria > Brenneria roseae. The sequence goes on from NZ_QDKJ01000014.1 coordinate 87,907, forward strand.
TTCGGTGCTGCTGCTAGATGAAATCGAAAAAGCGCATCCAGACGTGTTTAATCTGTTGTTGCAGGTGATGGATAACGGCACGTTGACGGACAATAACGGACGCAAGGCCGACTTCCGCAATGTTATCGTGGTGATGACCACCAATGCCGGCGTACGGGAAACTCAGCGTAAATCCATCGGGATTATCCATCAGGATAACAGCAGCGACGCGATGGAAGAGATCAAGAAAGTGTTTACGCCGGAATTCCGTAACCGTCTTGATGGCATTATCTGGTTCAACCATCTGTCCCCTGAAGTTATTCAGCAGGTGGTGGATAAATTCATTGTTGAGCTACAGGCACAGTTGGATGCGAAGGGCGTTTCACTGGAAGTCAGCGATGACGCTCGCGACTGGCTGGCGGAGAAAGGCTACGACAAAGCCATGGGGGCTCGTCCGATGGCCCGCGTTATGCAGGAAAACCTGAAAAAACCGTTGGCCAACGAACTGCTGTTTGGTTCATTAGTTGACGGTGGTTCCGTCAAGGTAGAACTGGATAAGGCGACTCAGCAGTTAACTTATGGTTTCCTGAGTGCGCAGAAACGTAAAGCGGACGAAGGGGCTGTTCATTAATGCATAATGGTGTGAGCTGACACCATCCGTCGTACTTAAAAAGGTGATGCTGACGCGTCACCTTTTTTATGGCGGGCGTCCTTCGGGCCGTCGCTAGCGACGTTGAAAAACGCTCCCGGCGTTTTTTTATATGGCGATGAATGAATCGATGACCATATCAAGGTATAAGCCCGGTTGGTTTTATTCCCGATTTTCATTAATAAGTCGCCCACAAACACAACAACCCTTGCCGATAACGGAAAGGGCTGCGGAGATGGAACATCCTCGGAGATCGCTGTACGTCAGCGATGGGCGAACCGGTTAACGGCTGCGGAAGACAATGCGGCCTTTGCTCAGGTCGTACGGGGTCAGCTCTACAGTGACTTTGTCACCCGTCAGGATGCGGATATAGTTTTTACGCATTTTACCGGAGATATGAGCGGTAACCACGTGCCCGTTTTCCAATTCAACGCGGAACATGGTATTGGGCAGCGTATCAAGCACGGTGCCTTGCATTTCAATATTGTCTTCTTTGGCCATCGAATCCTCTAGGTCTAACTACCTTTGTTTTTAACCGGCAAGATAATGCCGAAAAACCCACATTATGTAAAGAAGCGTTCATAAACTGAGTATTATTTACGAACGACGCATCAATCCTACGGTGTCGGTTCAGCCAACGTTTGCGGCAACCAACAACGGTCATCTACAGGGGTATCCCGCAGTTGAAAAAGACATTGCAAAAAGCGTTCGCGGGGTATTTCACAAACGCCCAGCGAGGCAGTATGTGAATTCAGTACCTGACAATCAATCAGCGAGCCGCCATGATGAACAAAATGTTGCTGAAATGTCAGCAAAGCATACTTGGAGGCGTTATCTGTCCGACTGAACATCGACTCGCCGCAAAACAAACTGCCTTGCGCAATACCGTATAGCCCACCAACAAGTGCGCTATTCTGCCACACTTCGATGGAATGTGCTTGTCCAGACTGATGAAGTTCGCGATAAGCCGAGATAATTTCCGTTGTGATCCAGGTTCCACCCGCATGTTCGTTGGCGCATGCAGTAATAACTTCATTAAATGCATGATTTATGGTGATCTTAAGATCATGATTACGCAGAAATTTCTTCATACTGCGGCTGATATGAAATCCATTGGGAAATAAAACGGCGCGAGGGTTTGGGGACCACCACAAAATAGGCTCGCCGGGGGAGTACCAGGGAAAAATACCTTGCCGATAAGCCATCTTTAGCCGATCCGGGGACAGATCGCCGCCAAAAGCCAATAGCCCGTTAGGTTCATCCAGGGCGTTAGACGGGTCGGGAAAGTAAAGCGAGTCAGGAGAAAGCTGATACAGTCGCATAATATTCCGGGTATAAGATAAAAAGTGGCGTCTTGCTAAGCCTGGTGAGCATTGACGTTCTGACGAAATTGCCAGTAACGGCCTTGCCGCTCCATCAGCGCCCGATGACTGCCGTCCTCAATGATTTGCCCGCCATCCATTACGCAGATGCGATCCATGGATTCGAGTTCATACAGGCGATGGGTAATCACAATTAGCGTTTTTCCGGCACAATGCTGACGCAGTAACCGCAAAATACGCCGTTCAGTTTCGGCATCCAGACCTTCCGTCGGTTCATCCAGAAGCACCAACGGCGCGGAGTGCAACAATGCTCGTGCGAGTCCGATACGGCGCTGTTCTCCACCGGAAAGCTGACGCCCGCCTTCGCCATACCAACTATTCAGCCCGTCGTTTTCCAGCAGCTTATCCAGGCCGACCTGCTGCAACACGGCAGCAAGCCGTTCGTCATTCGCATCTGGCGCGGCAAGTAACAGATTGTCGCGCAGCGTGGCGCTGAAAATATGGACACGTTGGGGGACGACGCTCATCATGGCGCGTAATTCCTCTTCCGCCCAGGAAGAAAGAGGCTGACCGTTCAATGCTATTTCACCCTGTCCAGCGTCCCACGCTCGGGTGAGGAGTTGTAGCAGAGTGGATTTACCGCACCCGGTACGGCCAAGCAGGGCAATGTGTTCGCCTGCGCGTATAGTCAATGAGATCCCCTGTAAGGCAGGCAATGGCTGCCCAGGGTAGGTAAAGCCGACGTTATGTAATGCAAGGGACGCCCCGGCAACGGTTGGCGGCCCCTGCGGTGGGAATGTCACCATCGGCGCCTGACGAATGATGTGATCGACGCGGGTGGCAGAGGCGATAACCTGCCCCATATGCTGAAAAGCGCCGGCAACCGGGGCTAACGCTTCAAAAACGGCCAGCGAGGCAAAAACAAACAGCGCGATCAGCGCGCCGGGCTGGGTATCGCCTCCCACGCCGGCAGCCGCAAGCCAGAGAATAAGCGTCACGGTCAATCCGCTGCACAGAATCATAAGTGCCTGTGACAGCCCCGCTAAATTGGTTTGCTGCTGTTGACGCCGTAACCATTGGCTTTCTAATCTTGCTAACTGCTGGCGGAAGAGGGATAAGGCGCCAAATACCGTCAGTTCAGCCTGACCCTGTAACCAGGTCGTCAATTGAATACGATATTGCGCCCGCAGGGTTGTTAAATCCTGCCCGATGGTTTTGCCAGCCCGATAAAACGCCACGGGCAGGATCAGCAACAGCGCCAGCGTAATGGCGCATAGCGTCAACGCCAGCGAAACGTCCAGCCAGATGAGTCCGTAGGTAACGATGAGAATGACCAGTAATGCGCTGACCAGCGGCGAAATGACGCGCAGGTATAAATGATCAAGCGTGTCGACATCGGCAACCAGCCGATTTAATAATTCAGCTTGGCGGAATTGAGCGATCCCGCCTGGAGACAACGGCAGGATGCGGGAAAAAGTAAAGACGCGCAGCTGCTGTAATACGCGAAAGGTTGCATCGTGACTGACCAGCCTTTCGGCGTAGCGTCCCGCCGTTCGGGTAATCGCCGCGCCTCTGACGCCAGCCGCCGGCAGCATATAATTGAACGTATAAAGCCCGGCAACGCCGGCCAAAGCGGCACCGGCCAAAAACCAGCCGGACAGGGCGAGCAGACCGATGCTCGCCAGCAGGGTGACAATGGCCAAAATAATACCCAGGCTTAATCGCCAGATGTGCCGACGGTAGAGAGTAAGAAAGGGTTTTAAAACCTGTCTTGTGGTTCGCGGTATCGAGGTGCGGGACATATCAAAGCTCTCCCTGTCGTTGCGCCATCAGATCGGCAAAGGCGCCGGATTGTGTACTGAGTGACAGATAATCTCCCTGCTGAATCAGACGACCGTCATCCATGACCCAGACGGCATCGTAATCGATGGTGTCATGCAACTGGTGGGTCACCAACAGCGTTGTCTGGTGGCGAGAAGCCTCGTTTAAAGCGCCCATTACGCGCCGTTCGCTGTGGGCGTCCAGACTGGCGCTGGGTTCATCAAGCAGCAGCAGGGCGCATGGTTTGAGCAGCGCGCGCGCAACGGCGATACGCTGTGCCTGACCGACCGAAAGTCGGGCGGCGCCATCGCCAATTGCGGTTTCCAATCCTTGCGGCAGCTGTGGGAGGAATTCGTGCACATAGGCACGTTCAATCGCCTGCTGTAGCTCTTCGTCGGTTGCCTGCGGTTTACCCAGCAGAATATTCGCACGTAGCGTCTGCTCAGGCAGGTGAGGATTTTGTCCGACCCAGCTTAACTGTTTCCGCCATGAGTCCGGAGACAGGGTATTCAATTCTATGCCGTTAACGGTGAGCGAACCGCGATAGGGCAGAAACCCCAGTAATACATTTAAAAGAGAGCTTTTCCCCGCACCGCTGATACCGACCAGCGCAATACGTTTCCCCGCATTTACCGTAAATGTCAGCGGTTGAGTCAATGGCGTGCCGGTTGACGCCAGCACCACCAGATCGGTCGCGCGAATTTCAATTGGGCCATGACTATGGAATTCCTGTTTGCCAAAGCCGACCGTTTCTCCTTCCGTAGCCAGAAAGGTCACCAGTGATTCTGCCGCGCCCACCGCTTGCGCTTTCGCGTGATAGTACGTGCCCAGATCGCGTAATGGCTGGAAAAACTCCGGCGCCAGAATCAGCACTAAAAATCCGGCAAAGAGCGTGACTCCGGCTCCGTAGTGACCAAAATTCAGCTCTCCCAGATAAGAGAAACCAAAATAAACGGCTACCACCGCAATGGAAATAGAGGCAAAAAATTCCAGCACGCCCGATGAAAGAAAGGCCATGCGCAGGACTTCCATCGTCCGGCTGCGAAATTCTTCAGAAGCTTTACTGATGTGAGCGGTTTCTGCACGACCACGATTAAACAACCGCAGCGTTTCCAACCCACGCAGACGGTCAAGGAAATGACCGCTCAACCGGGCCAGAGCCTGGAAATTACGCCGGTTGGCATCGGCCGCGCCCATGCCCACCAATGCCATAAATAAAGGAATCAACGGTGCGGTGAGTAGCAAAATCAAGCCGGCAGCCCAGTTGATGGGGAAAATGGCGATCAGAATAAGTACCGGGATCAAGGCGGCCAGATACATTTGTGGAAGATAACGGGAATAGTAATCCTGCATATCTTCCACCTGTTCCAGAATCATGGTGGCCCAGCTTCCCGCCGGTTTTCCCTGTACCCAGGCGGGGCCTAACTGTTGCAATCTATCCAACACCAACTTGCGGATTTGCTGCCGCACCGCTTGTCCGCATATAAAACCGACACGTTCACGCAACAGGTTGTTGAGGGCGCGGAGTAAAAAGGTTGCACCGAGTAGTAAAAAATAAGTAAGCAGTGATTCTCGAGGCGTGTGTTCAATAATCAAGGCATGGAGCAACGTAGCCAGCAGCCATGCTTGCACCACGATTAATGCGCCACTCAAAAAACCGAGTAAAAGTGAAAAGCGTAACCAACGCTGCGCCAGCTTGCTTTGTTGCCGAAGCCAATGGGTCAGTTCTTGTTGTCTGGTTTTTTTCATCAGGCACCAGGTCGTCGTGTTGCATAAATAGTGGTAATGGAAAAATAATGTTTACATAACCGTTAGTTAACAAATTTATCCACTGACACTCAGAATGCGGTCATGTTACCTCGACAACGACGGGCTGCAAATCAAAAGGACGAGTGAAATGGGGGGAATGATCAATTTTTGCGTGATGGCGGAGAAAAAAGAATAATGCATCCGGGAAAGATAAGCGCGACCCGGATGCAAGGGGAGGGGATTATTTTGCTGCGGTCAAACCGTCCAGATATCGTTCTGCATCCAGTGCGGCCATACAGCCTGTGCCAGCAGAAGTAATGGCCTGACGATAGATGTGGTCCATCACATCGCCTGCGGCGAAGACGCCGGGAATGCTCGTCTGGGTCGCATTGCCGTGAATTCCTGACTGTACTTTGATGTAGCCGTTTTCCAGTTCAAGCTGACCGCCGAATATCGCGGTGTTGGGGCTGTGGCCGATGGCAATAAAGACGCCGGCCAATTCCAGATCTTCTGTCGTGTCGCTGTTCGTATCGCGTAAGCGCACACCGGTAACGCCCATATTGTCACCGAGAACTTCATCCAGCGTGCGATTGGTATGAAGAACGATATTGCCGTTTTTTACTTTATCCATCAGTCGGTCAATCAGGATTTTTTCTGAACGGAAACTGTCGCGGCGGTGGACCACATGCACTTCTGCCGCAATGTTGGATAAATAGAGCGCTTCCTCAACGGCCGTGTTCCCTCCGCCAACAACCGCCACTTTCTGGCCACGGTAGAAGAATCCGTCACACGTCGCGCAGGCGGAAACGCCTTTGCCTTTGAACGCCTCTTCGGAAGGAAGACCTAAATAGCGTGCTGATGCACCCGTTGCGATAATCAGCGCATCACAGGTGTACTCGTCGCTATCGCCGAATAAACGGAACGGACGCGTTTGCAAATCAACGCGCTGGATGTGATCGAACACAATCTCGGTATTGAATTTTTCAGCGTGGGCGTGCATACGCTCCATCAGCAGCGGACCGGTCAAATCGTCTGCGTCACCGGGCCAGTTCTCCACTTCGGTCGTGGTCGTCAACTGACCGCCTTTTTCCATACCGGTGATCAATACCGGGTTGAGATTAGCCCGTGCAGCATAAACCGCGGCAGTGTATCCAGCCGGGCCTGAACCCAGAATCAATAGCTTGTGGTGTTTAACGGTACTCATGAGTTCCTCATTTCACGATGACGGACAATGGCAGTGATTGTAAGGAAATTACCGGAGTAAAAAAAGTATGAGGAAAAATTGTTAGCTATTTGTTTAATCGCTGATAGCTATTGGGGCACAATATGCTGATAGAACAACCACATTCATAAGTAAAATGATTGAAAGTAGGTCTTAAGCGCGTTTTATCTTATTTAATCTGGCACTTTCTTCTGATTTTAGTTGTTTTGCTTTGACAATCGGCTGGGCTTTTGCGAAAACATCTGGGTAAGAGGAAATTTTTTGTATGTGAACAGTTAAAAGCTCGGCTTTTCATTCATGTGCTGTCCGGCTGGTCTTTGCGCCATGGAAACATCGTTCTTGTCGGTTCTGATATTGACTAAACAGACAGAGCGATGACGGGCAAGTGCAGAAAGATAATGACTTTTGATATACAAAATAGACAGCGGGTCTTCTTTAGGGCGGCTCTGATACATTGAAATCTGTCGGAGTGTAGCAGGTGCAGGGAAAAGTGAAGAGAGACAATAATAATGGTAGACACTAAAAAACGACCAGGAAAAGATCTCGATCGTATTGATCGTAACATCCTGAACGAATTACAAAAAGATGGACGCATTTCCAATGTCGAGCTTTCCAAACGGGTAGGATTGTCGCCGACACCTTGCCTGGAGCGCGTGCGCCGCCTGGAAAGACAAGGGTTTATTAACGGCTATACAGCGCTGCTGAACCCACATTATCTGGATGCTTCGCTGCTGGTGTTCGTTGAAATAACGCTAAACCGCGGTGCGCCGGATGTGTTTGAACAATTCAATTCGGCAGTGCAAAGGCTGGAGGAAATTCAGGAGTGCCATCTGGTCTCCGGCGACTTTGACTATCTGCTGAAAACACGTGTGCCGGATATGTCCGCTTATCGTAAACTGTTGGGTGAGACGCTGCTGCGTCTGCCGGGAGTGAACGATACGCGTACCTATGTGGTGATGGAAGAAGTTAAACAGAGCAATCGGTTGGTCATTAAGACACGATAAATGCATGGGTGCAAAACCCGATAAATTCAGCTACACTCCTGTGAATTTATACAGTTCCAGCGCCGGGGTTTTCTCGGCGCTTTGTCATAAACCTTTACAGGCCCCTGGAGAGACGCTTGAGCCAGGAATATACAGAAGATAAAGATATTACCCTGAAAAAACTCAGCGGTACCCGACGTTTGCTTGAAGCGATTTTGATCGTAGTGGCGCTTTTTGCCGTTTATCTTGGTGTCGCCTTACTCAGCTTCAGCCCTTCCGATCCCAGTTGGTCACAGACTGCATGGCATGAGCCCATACACAATCTTGGCGGGGTGGCGGGTGCCTGGATGGCTGATACCCTGTTTTTTATTTTTGGTGTGTTGGCTTATGCCATTCCGCCGATCATGTTATGCCTGTGCTGGGCGGCGTTCCGTCAGCGCGATAACCAGAATTCCGTCGATTACTTTACTTTTTCCCTGCGCCTGATTGGTACATTGGCGCTGATTCTTACGTCTTGCGGTTTGGCCGCGCTGAACGTTGACGATCTTTACTATTTTGCTTCCGGCGGCGTATTGGGAAGCTTGCTGAGTAGCTCCATGGTTCCCCGTTTTAACAGTATGGGCGCGACCTTGATTCTTTTGTGTGTCTGGGCCGCCGGGCTGACGCTGTTTACCGGCTGGTCATGGCTGACGATTGCGGAAAAAATAGGTGCGGGCGTGCTGGGATGTTTGACCTTTATGTCTAACCGTTCGCGCCGTGATGACGATGATGTTCCTGAATCTTCGCCAGCGACAGAATCGGTCGAACAGGCTGATTCTCCGTCCGATGATGATGTGCTTTTTTCTGCCCCTTCTGTTGCTGAAACGCTGACGGCTGCATCCACGCAGAATAATGAGTCCGACATCACCGTTGCGGATTTGAATGCTGACACGCCGGTTTCAGCGCCTCAGGCATCTGTTGAGCCAGCGGCAATGACGCCGGGGCAACCAGCGGATCAACAATTCGCGTCACCGCAAAAGATTGACACCGATCCTTCGATGAATCCGCCGTTGTATTCGTTTGAATTGCCTTCTTCTGCGGAGGAGCATCATGGCCGTGCCGATGCGTATGCGCCGTACGGTAGTAAGGATGTACCGCCGATCACTCAGCCATTGGCAATACCGCCTGCCGAACAGAGGCCGAACCTGGCACAAGCCGAAGCCGTTGTGGCGGCAGGAAGTGCCGCATATAAGGCAAACAATACCTTTATGCCTGCTTTCACCGCAACGGGCGGTGATGATGACAATCCGCAGGTGAAGCAAGGTGACGGTCCGGAACTGCCCCGTCCGAATCCGGTACGTATTCCGACTCGTCGTGAACTGGCCTCCTACGGCATCAAATTGCCGTCACAGCGATTGGCGGAAGAGCAGGCGAAGCAGGCTCACCCCCGGCATGAACTGGAAGACGTTAAACAGGCCGACCTCGGGGGAGCGGATGAGCAGGACGATATCGCTTTGCAGGAAGCAGCATTGCAGCAGCAATATATCGAACAGCAGCGTCAACGTTATGGTGAAGATTATACCCAGCGGGAAGAGGATGAAGACGCCTTGCTACAGGCTCAATTGGCTAACGATTTCTCTGCTCGGCAGCAGAGCCGCTATGGTCATGCAGACGCGCATGCTGTAGATGAACGTTCATCCTATGCGCAGGAGGCGGATAACAAGGACATCGATGAAGGGCATGCCGCTCAGCGTCAAGAGCCGGTATTGGATGAGCGTGTGCTGGCGGCGTTATCGACCGAGCGTCGTGAATTCGGATTCTCGCCGTATGCGGATCTGGTTGACGATACGCCGAGTGAGCCGTTATTCACGCCTTCAGTCCAACCGCAGGTGGGTGAGCCATCCGTCGAGGATGATAATGCTGTGGCCGGCGACAGTGCGGAGTCATATCCAGCTACGGATGAGCCACAGGAAGAACCAACGACTGCTCGCCAGTCCATCATGGATAGCCTGATTCATCCTTTCCTGATGCGTAACGATCAACCGTTGCAAAAACCGACAACCCCGTTGCCGACGTTGGATTTATTGACGCCTCCGCCAGTCAGCGAAGCGCCGGTAGACAATTTCGCGCTTGAGCAAACCGCTCGCTTGATTGAGGCCCGGTTGGCGGATTTCCGGGTAAAAGCTGATGTTGTCGATCATCATCCTGGGCCGGTGATTACCCGGTATGAGCTGGATCTGGCGCCAGGCGTGAAAGCGGCGCGAATCTCCAATTTGTCCCGGGATCTGGCGCGTTCTCTATCTGTGGTCGCCGTGCGTATTGTCGAAGTGATTCCAGGAAAAACTTTTGTAGGACTGGAATTGCCGAACCAGCATCGCCAAACGGTCTATCTGAGAGAAGTCTTGGATTGTGCCCGCTTCCGTGATAATCCATCGCCGCTGACGATCGTGTTGGGCAAGGATATTGCCGGGGAGCCGGTGGTGGCCGATCTCGCGAAAATGCCGCATTTGCTGGTTGCCGGTACGACTGGTTCCGGTAAGTCGGTCGGCGTTAACGCGATGATCCTCAGCATGCTGTACAAAGCGACGCCGGAAGACGTGCGCTTTATTATGATCGACCCGAAAATGCTGGAGCTTTCTGTTTACGAAGGCATCCCGCATTTGCTGACGGAAGTTGTGACGGATATGAAAGACGCCGCTAACGCATTGCGTTGGTGCGTGGGAGAAATGGAACGCCGCTACAAACTGATGTCGGCGTTGGGGGTGCGTAATCTGTCCGGCTATAACGAGCGGGTTAAAGAAGCGGATGCGATGGGGCGTCCGATCCCCGATCCTTTCTGGAAGCCTGGCGATAGCATGGACATGACGCCGCCCGTACTGGAAAAGCTGCCGTATATCGTGGTGATGGTCGATGAGTTCGCTGATCTGATGATGGCGGTTGGTAAGAAAGTTGAAGAACTGATTGCCAGGCTGGCGCAGAAAGCCCGTGCGGCCGGTATTCATCTGGTGCTGGCGACACAGCGTCCTTCGGTTGATGTCATTACCGGTCTTATCAAGGCCAACATCCCGACGCGTATCGCCTTTACCGTATCAAGTAAAATTGACTCGCGTACCATTCTCGATCAGGGCGGCGCAGAATCTTTACTGGGGATGGGGGATATGCTTTACATGGCGCCTAACTCATCAATACCGGTACGCGTTCACGGTGCTTTTGTCCGCGATCAGGAAGTGCATGCGGTGGTTCAGGATTGGAAAGCCCGCGGACGGCCCCAATATATTGATAATATCGTCAGCGGCGGTGATGAGGGTGAAGGCGGCGGCTTTGGTCTGGATGGGGATGAGGAACTCGATCCCTTGTTTGATCAGGCGGTGGCGTTTGTGGTTGAGAAACGCAGAGCGTCTATCTCCGGTGTACAGCGACAGTTCCGCATAGGTTATAACCGCGCCGCACGGATCGTCGAACAGATGGAGGCGCAAGGGATTGTTAGCTCGCCGGGCCATAACGGTAACCGTGAAGTGTTGGCTCCCCCGTCAATGGAGTAAAGAATTAAGGGCTGCGTTTGCAGCCCTTATGCAAAGAAGCGTAAAAGCCGCAATTAGCAGACAATTCACCTATCACAGCCCGAGTCGCTTCAGCTAAAGTATTGACCACACGACGAGTCTGATGTTTCACCATGGTGACTCGTGATATCAGAGAATTCGAAGGATTTTGTATGATGAAGAAATGGTTAGTCGCCGGTTGCCTGGTGTCGGGTATGACCTCGGCGGCAGTCTATGCCGATGCGGCCGGGGATTTGCAAAGCCGACTCAATAAAGTAAACAGTTTTCACGCCAGCTTCAGCCAAACGGTGACCAGCGCGGATGGCGCCGCCGTTCAGGAAGGTGAGGGAGAGTTGTGGTTGAAGCGTCCCAATTTGTTTAACTGGCAGACGACTTCTCCGGATGAAAGTGTACTGGTTTCTGATGGTAAAACGTTGTGGTTTTACAACCCCTTTGTTGAACAAGTCACCGCAACCTGGTTGAAGGATGCGACAGGGAATACGCCATTTATGCTGATTACCCGCAATGATGCCAGCGATTGGCGTCAGTATCAGGTACAGCAGAAAGGGGACGATTTCGAATTAACGCCGAAGTCCGCCAGCGGGAATCTGAAACAGTTCGCAATCAGCGTGACGCCTGGCGGAACGATCAAGACATTCACTGCGACGGAACAGGATGGACAGCGCAGTACTTACGTGCTGAAAAATCAGCAAAATAGCGTGGTTGATTCAGCGAAATTTACTTTTACTCCACCGAAAGGTGTGACACTGGACGATCAGCGTCAGTGAGGTCTGAGTGAGTAATCTGTCACTGGATTTTTCCCACAATGCATTCCAGCCGCTGGCCGCACGTATGCGGCCAGCGACATTGGGTCAGTATATAGGCCAACAACATTTGCTTGGCGCAGGTAAACCTTTACCGCGGGCGATTGAAGCGGGCCAACTCCACTCAATGATTCTATGGGGACCGCCAGGTACGGGGAAAACCACGTTGGCAGAATTAATCGGTCATTATGGAGAGGCCGACGTTGAGCGGATCTCGGCAGTGACATCCGGTATCAAAGAAATTCGTGAAGCGATTGAACGAGCGCGACAGAATCGCAATGCCGGACGCCGGACGATCCTGTTTGTTGATGAGGTTCATCGATTCAATAAGAGTCAGCAGGATGCTTTTCTGCCGCATATTGAAGATGGCACGATCACGTTCATTGGTGCGACGACTGAAAATCCGTCTTTCGAACTCAACTCCGCACTGTTATCACGCGCCCGCGTATATTTGCTGAAAGCGCTGACGACGGAAGATATTGAGCAGGTATTGCAGCAGGCGATGGCGGACGATGAGCGAGGATATGGCGGACAGAATATTGTGCTACCGGATGAAACCCGCCGTTTGTTGGCTGAACTGGTCAATGGTGATGCCAGAAGAGCGCTGAACAGTCTGGAAATGATGGCTGATATGGCGGAGGTGGATGCACAAGGCACCCGCACGTTAACGCCATCATTGCTTAAAGAAGTCTCTGGCGAACGCAGCGCCCGCTTTGATAATAAAGGCGATCGTTATTACGATCTGATTTCCGCTTTGCATAAATCGGTCAGGGGATCGGCGCCGGATGCCGCCTTGTATTGGTATGCGCGTATTATTACGGCAGGTGGCGATCCGTTGTATGTGGCCCGTCGCCTATTGGCGATTGCCTCCGAGGATGTCGGGAATGCCGATCCTCGAGGAATGCAGGTGGCGATTGCCGCATGGGATTGTTTTACCCGTGTAGGGCCGGCAGAGGGAGAGAGAGCCATTGCACAGGCCATCGTTTATCTGGCGTGTGCGCCGAAAAGTAATGCGGTTTACACTGCTTTCAAAGCCGCCATGCACGATGCCAGTGAAAAGCCGGATTATGATGTTCCCGAACATCTGCGCAATGCCCCCACGCGTCTGATGAAGGATATGGGGTTGGGTGCGGAGTATCGCTATGCCCATGATGAACCTAACGCTTATGCTGCCGGAGAGAACTATTTTCCGTCGGAAATGGCGGAAACTCGCTATTACACCCCGTCATCGCGTGGGCTTGAAGGTAAAATTGGTGAAAAGCTCGCCTGGCTTGCCGCTCAGGATCAAAATAGCCCGACAAAACGCTACCGCTGAACTAAGCGTTGCGGTAAGGTTAACAGGACATTTTCTGCAATCCGACGAGATATGATTTGCCGGATTCGATAACATTTCATTTGATAATCATAAGCACAGGATTAGCATGCTCGATCCCAATTTACTGCGTAATGAGCTAGACGCAGTCGCCGAAAAGCTACTGGCTCGCAGAGGCTTTAAACTGGATGTGGATACCCTGCGTAAGCAGGAAGAACGCCGTAAAGTTCTACAGGTAGAAACTGAAAATTTGCAGGCTCAGCGTAATTCCCGATCGAAAGAGATTGGTGCAGCGAAAGCGCGTGGTGAAGATATTGAACCATTGCGTCGCGAAGTTAACGAGTTGGGTGAGAAGTTGGATGCAGCTAAAACAGAGCTGGACCAATTGCAGAATGAAATCCGTGATTTGGCGTTGACGATCCCTAATATGCCGGATGACGCGGTGCCCCTGGGTAAAGATGAGCTCGATAACAAAGAAATCAGCCGTTGGGGTGAGCCCCGTACGTTCGATTTCCCTGTACGCGATCATGTGGAACTCGGAGAGATGGCCGATGGGGTTGATTTCGCCGCCGGTGTAAAATTAACCGGCGCTCGTTTTGTTGTGATGAAAGGACAGGTTGCCCGCCTGCATCGTGCGCTCTCTCAGTTTATGCTGGATCTGCACACTCAGCAGCACGGGTATCAGGAGGCATATGTGCCTTACCTGGTCAATCACGCGACGCTGTACGGCACGGGGCAGTTGCCAAAATTTGGCGAAGACCTGTTTCATACCAAACCGTTAAGCGAAGAAGCGGAGACCAGCAACTATGCGCTGATCCCTACGGCTGAAGTTCCGCTGACGAATCTGGTTCGTGATGAAATCCTGGAAGAAGAATCATTACCCCTGAAAATGACGGCACATACGCCATGTTTTCGCTCGGAAGCCGGTTCCTATGGCCGTGACACCCGTGGGTTGATCCGTATGCATCAGTTTGACAAAGTTGAGCTGGTACAGATTGTTCGTCCAGAAGATTCCATGCAGGCGCTGGAAGAATTAACCACCCATGCAGAAACCGTATTGCAGTTGTTGAAATTGCCGTACCGCAAAGTATTGCTGTGCACCGGAGACATGGGATTTGGCTCCAGCAAAACCTATGACCTGGAAGTATGGTTGCCGGCGCAGGATACGTATCGTGAGATTTCTTCCTGTTCCAATATGTGGGATTTTCAGGCTCGCCGTATGCAGGCGCGTTGCCGTAGCAAGAGTGACAAGAAAACGCGCCTGGTACATACCCTGAATGGTTCAGGGCTGGCGGTAGGCCGTACGCTGGTTGCCGTACTTGAGAATTATCAGCAGGCTGATGGGCGAATTGAAATTCCTGAAGTATTGCGTCCTTATATGAGCGGTCTGGAATTTATTGGCTGATTTATATTGTTCTATAAAAAAAGCGCCTTTAGGGCGCTTTTTTTATGCTATGGCTCGGCGATATTTTTTAATCGAGAAAGTTATTTTTCTGCTTCGTCAGGCGGCCTGCGTTTTATTTTAGCCGCCAAATGTATTTAAAATCATAATTATATAAATACCCTTTATGGGCAAGTGGATAGCACCGTCGTGTTATTGATTAATTATTTAAATCAATGTGATTACACAGTCTGTTTTTCCCATTTTGTCCGCATTGACTTTTAAATAGGTAGTGGCATGATGCGCTCACTTTTCTCTTGGTTGTCTGGTTATCCACTTCATTATGCCTGCTTACTCTCACCCAGTGCGCTTTTTGCTCTGCGGTCTTTTGCTGCTGACGGTTTGTATTGCTGTACTGAATACGCTGGTACCACTTTGGCTTAATTATCAACACATCCCTGTCTGGCAGGTGGGTATGGTTGGTTCGTCTTATTTCACCGGCAATCTGGTTGGGACATTATTTGCGGGTAAGCTAATCCGAGGTTATGGGTTTAATCGTAGTTATTATTTTGCCGCCGTGCTGTTTGGTATAGCCGCTATCGGGTTGGGTATTTCCGTTGATTTCTGGAGCTGGCTATTCTGGCGTTTCCTAGCCGGGATAGGATGCGCTCTGATATGGGTCGTGGTTGAAAGCGCGCTGCTTTGCAGCGGTACCCCTTCCCAGCGCGGACAACTATTGGCCGCCTACATGATGGCCTATTACCTTGGCAGCGTGATTGGACAACTGCTGCTCGGTGCTTTACCGACGCAGCTGTTGAGTGTGTTGCCCTGGGTCACCGCGTTAATTATTCTGGCGATATTACCCTTGTTGTTCACTAGAATTCCGGGGCCAACCACCCAGGAACGTCGCGTGAATGTGTGGCAGATGCTCAAATATCGAAGCGCCAGACTGGGGGTGCACGGCTGTGTGATTTCCGGGGTGATTTTGGGATCGCTGTACGGCTTAATGCCGCTCTATCTTTCGCATCAGGGGATGAGTGATGCGCAGGTCGGTTATTGGATGGCGTTGTTGATTAGCGCGGGTATAGCGGGTCAATGGCCCGTCGGACGAATGGCCGATCGATATGGCCGTCTGCTGGTACTGCGGGTGTTGGTCTTTGTGGTGATTATTGGCTGTCTTGCGATGCTGAGTATTAGCCACTATGCCATGGCGCCAGCGCTGTTCATGCTTGGGTGCGCCGGGTTCACGCTTTACCCGGTGGCCATGTCGTGGGCGTGCGAGAAGGTGCACCCAGACGAACTGGTGGCAATGAATCAGGCATTATTGCTGAGTTATACCCTTGGTAGTCTGTGCGGCCCAAGTCTTGCGGCAGTGTTGATGCAAACGTATTCCGACCGGTTGCTGTTTGTGCTGATTGCCATGGTGGCGGTGTGTTATCTGGTCATGCTGCTTAAAAAAGCGGATCACCATCCGACGCCGCTGGCCGCTGCCTGAGTCTGTTATTTCAAACTGGCCAGAGAGCGCTGGCCAGCTTCAACTGCGGGGCAATGCAGGGGAGAGCCGGCCTTCTGAAAAGAGGGCGACACCATTATCGCATCAGTACATGATCTTATGTCCGTAGCCTTCTAAAATCGCTTTGACGCGATCCATCGTATCGGCCTTGGGCGGTTTGACGCCGTCCAGTTTGTATTCTTCGCCCATGGCTATCCATTTATGCTTGCCGAGTTCGTGATAGGGCAGTAATTCGATTTTTTCGATATTGGACATATCTTTTGTGAATTCACCCAGCATATGGGCAGATTTGTCATCGTCAGACCAGCCCGGAACAACAACATAGCGGATCCAGGTACGCTGATTACGTTTTGCCAGATAACGGGCGAAGTCCAGCGTTCGATGATTTGATACGCCCACCAGATTCTGGTGAATATCGTCGTTCATCTGTTTCAGATCGAGCATGACAAGATCGCTAACGTCCAGTAACTCATCAATAACCGGCTCATAACGACGTACAAAGCCATTCGTATCCAGACAGGTATTAATGCCTTCTTCCCGACAGGCCCGGAACCAGTCGCGCACGAACTCCGCCTGTAGAATCGCTTCCCCACCTGAAGCCGTCACGCCGCCGCCGGATGCATTCATAAAATGCCGATAGGTCACGACCTCTTTCATCAACTCTTCGACAGTAATTTCTTTGCCACCGTGCGTATCCCAGGTATCCCGATTGTGACAATACAGGCAACGCATCAGGCAGCCTTGAAAGAACACAATGAAGCGAATTCCGGGACCATCAACGGTACCGCAGGATTCAAAAGAGTGGATGCGACCGATTGTTGACATTGCGAGGTTTTCTCCAAGTTTGACCGATCAATAGCGGTCTTTATGAGCGCAGTCATAAGTCGTTAGACGGCTATCCTGTCAGTAAGCCTGACAGCGCACGTCCATTGGCTTGATGCTGTGTCGAATCTGTTTTGCCAGCCATCCACATCATTGCTGTGATAGGACGCGTAGCGGGCTGGCAAAACAGGTTTAATATTATAGGGTTAACGAGGCAGTCTGCATACTGTGGTTATCGTTACGCTATGGTTGCTACCGGTTGATCCGTTTTAGGTCACGATCTGAAAGGTGAGAAAAAGGCCCCACAGTCGTGGAGCCTTTATTTTACGCCCTTTCAGACAGTCAGGGAAACTTACATTGACTGAGTGAAAGTACGAGTAATCACATCTTGCTGCTGTTCTTTAGTCAGTGAGTTGAAACGCACTGCATAACCAGATACGCGGATGGTCAACTGCGGATATTTTTCCGGGTTTTCCATGGCATCAAGCAGCATTTCACGGTTCATCACGTTAACGTTCAGATGCTGACCGCCTTCGATGCTGGCTTCATGGTGGAAGTAACCATCCATCAGCCCAGCCAGGTTGGCTTTACGAACATCATCATCTTTACCCAGTGCGTTTGGCACGATTGAGAAGGTATAGGAAATACCATCCTTCGCGTAGGCAAACGGCAGTTTGGCAACGGATGTCAGTGAGGCAACCGCACCTTTCTGGTCACGACCGTGCATCGGGTTGGCGCCTGGGCCGAATGGCGCGCCAGCACGACGCCCGTCAGGGGTGTTACCTGTTTTCTTACCATATACCACGTTGGAAGTGATGGTCAGAACAGACTGAGTTGGCGTCGCACCGCGATAGGTATTCAGTTTCTGAATTTTCTTCATGAAACGTTCAACCAGATCGCAAGCCAGTTCATCGACGCGAGCATCGTTGTTACCGAACTGCGGATATTCGCCTTCGATATCAAAGTCAATCGCCAGACCGTCTTCGTCACGGATTGGTTTAACTTTGGCGTACTTGATGGCGGACAAGGAGTCGGCAGCAACAGACAGACCTGCGATACCACATGCCATCGTACGGAATACGTCACGATCGTGCAGAGCCATCAGTGATGCTTCGTAGCTGTACTTATCATGCATGTAGTGGATGATGTTCAGCGCGGTGACATACTGTTTAGCCAGCCAATCCATGAAGTGATCCATACGTTCCATCACTTCGTCAAAGTCCAGCAAATCGCCTTTGATCGGTTCAGATTTCGGACCAACCTGCATTTTCATTTTTTCGTCCACGCCGCCGTTGATGGCATACAGCATGGTTTTCGCCAGGTTGGCGCGGGCGCCGAAGAACTGCATTTGCTTACCAACGACCATTGGGCTTACGCAACAAGCAATGGCATAGTCATCATTGTTGAAGTCAGGGCGCATCAGGTCATCATTCTCGTATTGCAGAGAAGAAGTATCGATGGACACTTTAGCTGCGTATTTTTTAAAGCTCAGCGGCAGTTTTTCAGACCACAGAATGGTCATGTTCGGTTCCGGAGACGGCCCCATCGTGTACAGGGTGTTCAGGAAACGGAAGCTGTTTTTGGTTACCAGCGTACGGCCATCAAGACCCATACCAGCCAGAGATTCGGTTGCCCAAATCGGGTCACCAGAGAACAGTTCATCATATTCAGGCGTACGCAGGAAACGAACCATACGCAGTTTCATGATCAGGTGGTCAATCAGTTCCTGAGCGTCTTCTTCAGTGATTTTGCCAGCTTTCAGATCGCGTTCGAAGTAGATATCCAGGAAGGTGGATACGCGACCGAAGGACATCGCCGCACCGTTCTGCGATTTAACCGCGGCCAGATAGCCGAAGTAGGTCCACTGTACCGCTTCTTGCGCAGTCGTTGCCGGGCCAGAAATGTCACAACCGTATTTGGCGGCCATTTCTTTGATTTGGTTCAGTGCATGATGCTGATCGGCAATTTCTTCACGCAGACGAATGGTCGCTTCCAGATCTTCACCGTTTTCCAGTTTGGATTGCAGAGAAGTGAACTGAGCGAACTTGTCTTTCATCAGGTAGTCGATGCCGTACAGCGCTACGCGGCGGTAGTCACCGATGATACGACCACGGCCATAAGCATCAGGAAGACCAGTCAGAATGCCTGATTTACGACAACGCAGGATGTCAGGGGTATAGACATCAAAAACGCCCTGGTTGTGCGTTTTACGGTATTCGGTGAAGATTTTTTTCAGTTGAGGATCCAGTTCACGGCCATAAACCTTACAGGAACCTTCAACCATTTTGATGCCGCCAAATGGGATCAGGGCGCGTTTCAGCGGAGCATCAGTTTGTAAACCAACAATTTTTTCCAGGCTTTTATTGATGTAGCCGGCATCGTGGGAAACGATGGTTGCAGCAACGTTGGTATCAAAATCAACAGGCGCGTGTGTACGGTTTTCCTGTTTGATCCCTTCCATAACGCTGTCCCACAGCGAAGAAGTCGCTTTGGTGGCGCCAGCCAGGAAAGACTCATCACCTTCATACGGCGTGTAGTTTTTCTGAATGAAGTCACGAACGTTAACTCCATCCTGCCATTCACCTTTGCTAAAACCTTGCCATGCGTTGGCCAATTTTTCATTCAGCTCGGTCATTTTACACCTACCTTTGATATGGATTTCTTAGAACCCGATGTTGCGTGTTGCGGTCAATAGCACCTTAGTGCTTGTCTTCACCGCGCAAATAAATTACCCAGTATGTTAATCCTACCAGTAAACCACCACCGATGATGTTCCCAATGGTTACAGGGATCAGATTAGCGGTAATGAAATGGCTGACGGTTAAATGCTCAAACTGAGATGGCACCATGCCGATGGCATGCCAGAATTCTGGTGCTGCGAAGTTTTTGATTACGATCCCCATGGGAATCATGAACATATTCGCGATACTGTGCTCAAAACCACTGGCGACAAACATGGCGACTGGTAAAATCATCGCAAACATTTTGTCGGTAAGGGTGCGGCCGGAATAGCTCATCCACACGGCCAGACAGACCATCAGGTTTGCCAGAATCCCCAGACACAGCGCTTCGACAAATGTGTGCTCAAGCTTGTGTTCCGCCGTTTGCAGGACGTTGAGCCCCCATGCGCCATTAGAGACCATATGTTCGCCAGAGAACCAGATCAGAGCAACAAAAAACAGTGCGCCAAACAGGTTACCGATATAGACATTGATCCAATTACAGGCTAGTTGCTTCCAGGTGATACGTCCACTGGCTTTGGCAATGACGATCAGTACGGTAGAAGTGAATAAGTCTGCGCCACAAACGACGACCAGCATTAACCCCAGAGAGAAACAAATACCACCGATCAATTTGGCGATGCCAAAAGGTATCGTCGCCGTACCGGTAGTAGAGGTAATATAAAAGACAAAGGCAATCGAAATAAAAACGCCCGCAGTAATTGCTAAATAAAAGGTTGTCCACGGATGCTTCGTTGCTTTATAGACACCGGCATCTTCGGCGACTTTTGCCATTGCGGCCGGTAGTAATAGCGTAAAGGGGTTGTCAGCTTTCACACTAACTCTCTCTTAAAAATTATCAGCGTTGAGATACTAACAAAGCAGTATACGGCAAAAATTGACGTGGATCATGTTGCGCTAAACTGGTCGGTGCTCCAGTGCATCAGGAAAGGGCTTTTTACTGATTAAATTATTGATTATTAAAAAGAAAAAATATTTTAAACTTTACAAAAAGATTTGAAGATAAAGGGGGCTACCACCCGATTTAGCGTTAATGAAAATAATGTTTTGTGTATTTTAAGTACCCTCTGGTTGATGTAATTTAATTAAATATTTACCGTTTAATAACAATATGTCTTTTATGTGCCTTATTGTCAGAAAAATACGTTTTATCAATAAAAATAGCCCTTGTAAAATAAGGGCTATTTAAGTCTTTTTGATAAATTATGGCAAGGTTAAATAAGCGCGTGGAGCGCTGTTGTCGCTGCCGCCTTTGTTATTGTCCATCGGCGAATAGCCGTATTATTTGATCTGCCAATACCGGCGTTTCGCCTGTTGCAGCTTCTCGTAAGCGGCCAGCAGAGACTGGTGGGCGGGTAAGGTAGTGAAGTCATCATCCACTGCGAAAAGGCCGTAGAAACTTTGCTCGCCATTGATGGCGGCACTGGCGGCATCGACCGTTTCACGTCCGTACATTTTGACAAAAGCATCATAATATTCGGTGGAGTCGCGCTCAGGTTCCATCGCCAAAAGCAAGAGTGTTTGCAGGCAACGATAATAATTGCTGCGTGATGCCGTAAAGACAGAATCGTTGAAATCCTGTGTCCATTCGGTCCAGATTAATGCTTGCTCCAGATCGCCGCCTGCCAGTGCCAGCATCGCTTTCAGCTCGCCGACACGCAGCGTGAACCAGCCGTTATCCTTGCCGGTTGCGATACCCAATAGTTCGCGCACGCGGGTGAAGTCATCAAAGCCTTCGTCATCCAGTCGCTGGATCAACGCCAGATATGCTTCTTTTTCCCATTGGCTGTCAGGCAGGGCAAGTAGCGTTTCGCGCAGGTGTGCCCCCATGCTGTTGTTCGCTAACAGCAGATCTTCGGCAGGATAAATATCTGACATACCAGGAACCAGTATGCGACAAGCGTAAACGGACAGGTGTTCATAGTCAGCGATGTAAACTTCTTTACCTTCCTGCTGGAAAATGGCCATCAGTATGGCAAATTCTTCTTCGGTGGTGCCGCTGAAACTCCAGTCAACGAACGCATAGTCGGCCTGGTTTTTGAACATATCCCAGGAAATCAGACCGCTTGAGTCGATAAAATGGGTTTCCAGATTCGCGTGTTCGGCGACTTCTTCGTCGTCGAATGTCGGCGGGGTGAAAACGTCCAGATCTTTCAGGCCGCGGCCTTGTAACAGTTCGGTCACGGTACGCTCAAGCGCGACGCCAAAATCAGGATGCGCCCCGAACGAAGCGAAACAGGTGCCGTTGGCCGGGTTAAATAGTACAACGCAAATAACCGGATATTTTCCACCCAGCGATGCATCGTAAGCGAAAATCGGGAAGCCTTCTTTTTCCAGCGTGGCAATCGCTTCCACAACGCCAGGATAGCGGTTCAATACGTCTTGCGGAATTTCCGGCAGGCTAATGGATTCGGCAATGATACGGTTTTTAATACTGCGCTCAAAAACCTCTGACAGCCCCTGAACGCGGGCTTCATTGGCGGTGTTTCCTGCCGACATACCGTTGGAAACATAAAGATTGCCGATGATGTTCATCGGAATATAAACGGTTTGCTGGTCGGACTGACGGGTAAACGGCAGGGCGCAAATGCCGCGCGCGTCGTTGCCGGATTGCAGGTCGATCAGGTTACTGGCGCTCAGCTCTTGTTGCGGATCGTAGAACTCACGCAGGCGGGTATCCAGAATACCTTCAGGCAGCGAATCATCCGCAGGGATCGGGAACCATTTTTCATTCGGATAATGAACGAATTCACCATTCGCAATGGTTTTGCCCAGGTAGAAATCGGCAAAAAAATAGTTGGTCGACAGCCGCTCGAAGTATTCCCCTAACGCCGAAGCCAGTGCGGCTTTCTTGCTGGCGCCTTTGCCATTGGTAAAACACAGTGGACATTCACGATCGCGAATATGCACGGACCAGACATTTGGCACCGGGTTCAGCCATGAGGCTTCTTCGATGTTGAACCCCAGGTCTTGGAGCTGTTGTTGAAAACGGGCGATGGAGTCTTCCAGGGCGGCGTCTTTTCCTGGGATAAATGTTTGGGTCATGGTTTCCACTTAGGTATGTATTAACAGGAGGTGCATAATACGGGCTTTTTAACTCGGACTCTATTTATTCTAAACACTTTGATAACAGAGAGTGTTTGTCCGGTAACATGGCGTTTTATTTGCCAACGTGTTTTGTATGATAGAGAGCAATAAGCGTTGCAGCCGCGAGTGACGAGTGATAAAACCGATAGCAGGGTAAAACAGTGCGTCTAGCGCGGTGGGTTTATAACCCGCGTGTTTATAACACTTGTGATAAAACAGTCGCTATTTTTCAGATGTGGTGAGGGGAAATGACTCAGGTTTTTAATTTTAGCGCCGGTCCAGCGATGCTGCCGGTTGAAGTATTACGTCGGGCTGAGCAGGAATTATGTAACTGGCATGGGCTGGGTACATCGGTAATGGAAATCAGCCACCGTAGTAAAGAATTTATGCAGGTTGCGGTCGAATCCGAACAAGATCTGCGCGATCTGCTGAAAATTCCCTCCAACTATAAAGTCCTGTTTTGTCATGGCGGAGCCCGGGCGCAGTTCGCTGCTGTTCCGCTCAATCTGCTGGGGGATAAATCTCACGCAGATTACATCGACGGTGGTTACTGGGCGCACAGCGCGATTAATGAAGCAGAAAAATACTGTACTCCCAATATCATTGATGTAAAAACCCGCGTGGACGACTTGCGCGGCGTGAAGCCGATGAGCGAATGGCAATTGTCTGATGATTCCGCTTTCGTGCACTATTGCCCGAATGAAACCATTGATGGTGTGGCGATTGAAGAAATGCCTGACTTCGGCGACAAGATTGTCGTGGCGGACTATTCATCCAGCATCCTGTCTCGTCCTATTGATGTCAGTCGTTATGGCGTCATTTACGCAGGGGCGCAGAAGAACGTTGGCCCGGCGGGGTTGACGCTGGTCATCGTGCGTGACGATTTGCTGGGTAACGCGCGTCGTGAATTGCCTTCTATCCTCAATTATCAGATTCTGGCTGATAATGCTTCCATGTTTAACACCCCGCCGACATTTGCCTGGTATCTCTCTGGTATGGTCTTCAAATGGCTGAAAGAGCAGGGCGGCCTGGTGGAAATGGAAAAACGCAATAAGGATAAGGCGAATCTGCTTTACGGCGCCATTGATAACAGTAATTTCTATCGTAATGATGTCGCACCAGCCAACCGCTCCCGTATGAACGTGCCGTTCCTGCTGGCCGATGCCGCGCTGGATAAGGTGTTCCTTGAGGAAGCCCAGACTGCGGGACTGCACGCGTTGAAAGGACACCGTGTGGTTGGTGGTATGCGCGCCTCCATCTACAACGCAATGCCAATTGAAGGCGTCAAAGCACTGACCGATTTCATGGCTGACTTTGAGCGTCGCCACGGTTAATGGTCTAATGGCGTCCAACGCCTGCTTTTTTGAAAACCCCGGCTAAACCGGGGTTTTTGTGTTCACGATTGGAGAATATGTTTCACATGCTGGAATCCCTGACTCTACAGCCTATTAAACTGATTAACGGCACGCTTAACCTCCCGGGTTCAAAAAGCGTATCAAATCGCGCGCTTTTACTGGCCGCCTTGTCTGAAGGAACCACCCGGCTGACCAACCTGCTGGATAGCGACGATGTTCGCCACATGCTGAATGCGTTGAAAACATTGGGTGTGAACTATCAGCTTTCTGCCGATCGCACGCAGTGTGAAATTACCGGTCTGGCTGGCGTATTGAAATCATCCCAACCTACCGAACTGTTTCTGGGGAATGCCGGAACGGCGATGCGCCCATTGGCGGCGGCCCTTTGCCTGAGCGAAGGCGATATCGTGCTGACGGGTGAGCCGCGGATGAAAGAACGTCCGATTGGGCACCTGGTTGATGCGTTACGTCAGGGCGGCGCGAAAATTGATTATCTCGAACAGGAAAATTATCCGCCCCTGCGCTTGCGCGGCGGCTTCCGGGGCGGCGAAATCAGCGTTGATGGCAGTGTTTCCAGTCAGTTTCTCACCGCACTTCTGATGATGGCGCCACTGGCGGCACAGGACACACAGATCAGCATTCAGGGCGATCTGGTTTCCAGGCCGTATATCGATATCACGTTGCACATGATGAAAACGTTCGGCATTGACGTACGCAATGAGAACTACCAGCGATTCTCGGTGATCGGCCGCCAGCAATACCGTTCTCCGGGGGATTATCTGGTGGAGGGGGATGCCTCTTCTGCGTCTTATTTTCTGGCCGCCGCGGCAATTAAAGGGGGGACTGTGCGTGTCACCGGCGTAGGCCGTGGGAGTGTGCAGGGGGATATCCGTTTTGCCGATGTGCTGGAAAAAATGGGCGCGCAGATCCGCTGGGGGGATGACTATATCGAATGCCAACGTGGCGAACTCCATGCCATTGATATGGATATGAACCATATCCCGGATGCCGCCATGACCATCGCGACCACGGCGTTATTTGCTCAGGGCGGAACCACGACGCTGCGCAATATATACAACTGGCGGGTCAAAGAGACCGATCGCCTGACCGCCATGGCGACTGAATTGCGTAAAGTCGGCGCCGAGGTTGAAGAGGGTGAGGATTATATTCGCATCACGCCGCCAGCCGCGCTGAAGTTTGCGGAAATCGGCACCTATAACGATCACCGGATGGCTATGTGCTTTTCTTTGGTCGCCCTGTCTGATACACCGGTCACCATTCTTGATCCAAAATGTACGGCCAAGACGTTCCCGGACTATTTTGAACAACTGGCTCGCCTAAGCGTACAGCCATAATAAACAGGCCCGGAAATCGGGCCTGATTCTTTCCGAATGTCCGTTCCGACAAGATCAGGCGCAGTCTTATTTTTCCCGTCGATATAACCTTTCTCGTCATTGATGCGTATAATGAAGCACCGTAATGTCTAAAACGACATCAACGGGATTTCCCAGTGTAAAGGAGAGAAAGATGGCGGTGACTGCACCGGTGATTACGGTTGACGGACCGAGTGGCGCAGGTAAAGGTACGTTGTGCAAAGCGCTGGCAGAAGCTTTACAGTGGAATTTACTGGATTCAGGGGCGATTTATCGTGTTCTGGCCCTGGCTGCTTTACACCATCAGGTGGATATTGGTTCGGAAGAGGCGCTGGTTCCATTGGCTTCTCATCTGGATGTTCGCTTTATTTCAGAAGACGGGCTGCTGAAAGTGATTCTAGAAGGTGAGGATGTCAGCAATGAAATCCGCACTGAAACAGTAGGTAATACGGCCTCCCAGGCCGCGGCGTTTCCCCGGGTTCGTGAAGCATTATTGCGTCGGCAGCGCGCTTTTCGCGAAGCGCCGGGGCTGATTGCCGATGGTCGCGACATGGGAACCGTCGTGTTTCCGGACGCGCCGGTGAAGATCTTCCTGGATGCAAGCGCAGAAGAACGCGCGCAACGACGCATGCTACAGTTGCAGGAGAAGGGCTTTAGTGTTAACTTTGAACGTCTTTTATCCGAGATAAGGGAACGGGATGACCGTGACCGTAATCGGGCCGTCGCGCCTTTAGTGCCTGCTGCTGACGCATTGGTGCTGGATTCGACGGGAATGACGATTGATGAAGTGATTGCGCGCGCACTGGCTTATGCCCGTGAAGTTTTAGCGTAACGATCGCATATAACCGAATTTTTACCTCGCTGTAAGGACGCACAGCGGGGCATGTTAAACAACCCCATCGAGCAGGACGCCAGATGGACGTTAAATTAAAGACTCCTAAGATTATCAACATGACTGAATCTTTTGCTCAACTCTTTGAAGAATCCCTGAAAGAAATCGAAACCCGTCCTGGTTCCATCGTTCGTGGTGTTGTGGTTGCTATTGATAAAGATGTCGTACTGGTTGACGCCGGTCTGAAATCTGAATCCGCCATTCCGGTAGAGCAATTCAAAAACGCACAGGGCGAACTGGAAATTCAGGTTGGCGATGAAGTAGACGTAGCGCTGGACGCTGTTGAAGACGGCTTCGGTGAAACGCTGTTGTCTCGTGAGAAAGCTAAACGTCATGAAGCATGGCTGATGCTGGAAAAAGCTTACGAAGAAGCTGCAACGGTTACCGGTGTTATCAACGGTAAAGTTAAGGGTGGTTTCACTGTTGAGCTGAACGGCATTCGCGCGTTCCTGCCAGGTTCTCTGGTAGACGTTCGTCCGGTACGTGACACGCTGCATCTGGAAGGCAAAGAGCTTGAGTTCAAAGTTATCAAGCTGGATCAGAAACGCAACAACGTTGTTGTTTCCCGCCGTGCAGTTATTGAATCTGAAAACAGCGCTGAACGCGATCAACTGCTGGAAAACCTGCAGGAAGGCATGGAAGTTAAGGGTATCGTTAAGAACCTTACCGACTACGGTGCATTCGTTGATCTGGGTGGCGTTGACGGCCTGCTGCATATCACTGATATGGCTTGGAAACGTGTTAAACATCCGAGCGAAATCGTCAATGTGGGCGATGAAATCACGGTTAAAGTGCTGAAATTCGACCGCGAGCGCACTCGTGTTTCCCTGGGCCTGAAACAGCTGGGCGAAGATCCATGGGTCGCTATCGCCAAGCGTTACCCGGAAAGCACTCGTCTGACTGGCCGCGTGACCAACCTGACTGACTACGGCTGCTTCGTTGAAATCGAAGAAGGCGTTGAAGGTCTGGTACACGTATCCGAAATGGATTGGACCAACAAAAACATTCATCCGTCCAAAGTTGTCAACGTTGGCGATGTCGTAGAAGTGATGGTGCTGGATATCGACGAAGAACGTCGTCGTATTTCTCTGGGTCTGAAACAATGCAAAGCCAACCCGTGGCAGCAATTCGCTGAAACCCACAACAAAGGCGACCGCGTTGAAGGTAAGATCAAGTCCATTACTGATTTCGGTATCTTCATCGGTCTGGATGGCGGCATCGACGGTCTGGTTCACCTGTCCGACATCTCCTGGAACGTAGCTGGCGAAGAAGCCGTTCGCGAATACAAGAAAGGTGACGAAATCGCCGCGGTTGTATTGCAGGTTGATGCAGAGCGCGAACGTATCTCCCTGGGTGTGAAACAACTGGCTGAAGACCCGTTCAATAACTACCTGTCTGTAAACAAGAAAGGTGCTATTGTTACTGGTAAAGTTACCGCTGTTGACGCCAAAGGTGCTACAGTTGAATTAGCTGACGGTGTTGAAGGCTACCTGCGCGCTTCTGAAGCTTCACGCGACCGCGTTGAAGATGCAACTCTGGTGCTGAACGTTGGTGACAGCGTTGAAGCGAAATATACCGGTGTTGATCGCAAGAACCGCGTTGTCAGCCTGTCTGTTCGTGCTAAAGACGAAGCTGACGAGAAAGATGCTATCGCTACTGTGAATAACAAGCAGGAAGAAGGCAATTTCTCTAGCGCTATGGCTGAAGCGTTCAAGGCAGCAAAAGGCGAGTAATAACGGTGGAGTGAGCGACTTCGGTCGCTCATTCTTGGAGCGGTAGTAAGTTATCGTGGTTATTCATAACCATGTACTTGGAGGAACTATGACCAAGTCTGAACTTATTGAAAGACTTGCTGGACAGCAATCTCATATCCCAGCCAAAGCGGTTGAGGATGCAGTGAAAGAGATGCTCGAACAGATGGCCACTACGCTGGCTGAAGGTGATCGTATTGAGATCCGTGGGTTCGGCAGTTTTTCACTTCACTACCGTGCACCGCGCGTTGGTCGTAATCCTAAGACGGGCGAAAAAGTTGAGTTGGAAGGTAAGTACGTCCCTCACTTTAAACCAGGTAAGGAATTGCGCGACCGCGCCAATATCTACGGTTAATTTTTATCTGTAGTATTGCTTGCAAGATTGTTTATAGAATGGCGCCTGAAAAGGCGCCATTTTTTTGCATTGGCGGCACGGTTATCCTGAGTATATCCAAATTTGACGATCTTATTTTCTGGTATAGGCAATAAGCGCGCGTTAACTTGCCCTAATCCCTAATCCCTAATCCCTAATCCCTAATCCCTAATCCCTAATCCCCGCAGGTTATTCATTTGTAATTATTAAATTAAAGTTATTCCCTATTTCGTCGATGATCTTGCTAACCCCCTCCTTGAGTAAGTCCACGTCTAAACAGATCTAAACAGGTGCTATTATGTTAAAAAAAATATCTATTCGTACCGGGTTACTGTTTTTATTAGCCCTTATGGCTTCGTTATTATTGTGTGTTAGCGGGATGGGAATTATTGCTATTAACAAAAGCTACCATTCTCTCAATTCGGTGAATCTGATTCAGGGGATTGAATTAGGAAATCTGTCCAGCAGCAATACTAACATGCAGCGTATTCGTGTCGTCGCTTCGCTTGCCGTGCGCGCTATGGAAACGGATCGGCCGGAGGAGGCGGCAGCGGCAGCGGGGCGGGCCGCTCAGTATTCCAACGCGGCGAAAGAGGATTTGCAGCGTTTTTTTACGGCAACCAAAGGGAGGGGGCAAGGAGAAATACTGGCGAATGAGATTAACCAGGCCTACCAGAATTATTATGAGCAGGGAATTGCCCCGATGCTGGAGGCCCTGAACCGGCAGGATGCCCAGACGTATTATCATTTGATTGAGAACCAGCTGCGACCGCTGGGAACCGAGTTTGATAAGGCGAATAAAGCGTTTTTCGATTATGCACAGCAAATGGGTATTGAACTGGTGACTCAGGCCGGCAATGATCGAAAGCAAATGATTATGCTTATTGGCTTGTGCTGCCTGCTGGTCGTGCTGCTGATCATTTTTTCCTGGGTGGTGCTGAGAAGAATGCTGCTTAATCCGCTCAATACCGCGATTCACCATTTGGAGTTTGTCTCATCTGGCGACCTGACACAGGCGCTGCCTCCCGCTGGTAACAACGAACTGGGGCGGTTAAATGCCGCTCTGCGCGCGATGCGGCAATCGCTGGTCGCGTCCGTTTCTCATGTGCGCGATGCCTGTCTGCAAATTGATGTGGGTAGCCGTGAGTTAGCCCTGGGAAACGACGATCTATCGCGCCGGACTGAAGTCTCTGCCTCTTCGCTGGAACAGACTGCCGCCAGTATGGAACAGTTGACCGCTACGGTTAAACACAACGCGGACAACGCTCAGCAAGGGCATGAACTGACGGAAAACGTGGCTGATATCGCGAATCAGGGTAGTACTGTGGTACGTGATGTAATGGAAAAAATGCAGGAGATATCTCGTAGCGCGAACAGCATTGCCGGTATTCTTGGCGTCATTGACGGCATTGCTTTTCAGACCAATATCCTCGCTCTGAATGCGGCTGTTGAGGCCGCCCGCGCCGGAGAACAGGGACGGGGTTTTGCCGTGGTGGCTAACGAGGTGCGGACGTTGGCTCAGCGCAGTGCGCAGGCAGCGAAAGAGATTCATTCCCTGATTAGCGATTCCAATTTGCGCGTCAGTGAAGGTACTCATCTGGCGGCCCGGGCCAGCGAAACCATGTCCACCATCGCGGAACAAATCCTTAACGTCAACGTATTGATGAGGGAGATTTCCCATTCATCTCAGGAACAAAGCCACGGTATCGATCAGATTAACATCGCGGTAAACCAGATGGAGGAGGTGGCGCAGCAGAATGCCGCCCTGGTGGAAGAGTCCGCGACGGCAACGCGCTCTCTTGAAGAGCAGTCACGGCAACTGGTGCTGGCGATGGCCGCCTTTAAGCTTGACGATCAGACGGCTTTACCACCGGCGATCGCGATTGGGCAACATTAGCGAATGAAAAGCTTTTCCCCTTAGCGACTCTTTCATACCATCAAGGAATAGATAGTAAGAGAGATATCACGAGGAAAAGCGTTATACTGTCGGCGTCGGGGGACTCAACTTCTGTCCCACCGGCACCGGATGCCGAAAATGCCCCATACAGATCCAGGGCCAATCGACGACGACAGCCTGTTATTTATGCCGTTCGCGTAAACGGTTAATGATGGCGGCAAGCGATAAATCTTGATCCTGCAACAGAACCAGCAGATGGTACATAAGGTCGGCCGCTTCATTGGTCAACTCTTCGCGATCGTGCACGGTCGCAGCCAGCGCCGTTTCCAGACCTTCCTCGCCGACTTTTTGCGCAATGCGCTTGGTGCCGCTGGCATAGAGACGAGCGGTGTAAGAGCTGGTTGGATCGGCATGTTTGCGCTCGGCAATGAGCTGTTCCAACTGATAGAGGAATGCCCAGTCGCTGGCGGCTGGTGAGAAACAGCTGCTGTTGCCCAGATGACAGGTAGGCCCGATGGGATTGGCCAGAATCAGCAGGGTATCGTTATCACAGTCAGGCGTGATGGACACCACGTTCAGAAAATGACCGGAAGATTCGCCTTTTGTCCATAACCGCTGTTTGGTTCGTGAAAAGAACGTCACTTTACCGCTTTCTTCGGTCGCTTTCAGCGCGTCCTGATTCATATATCCCAACATCAATACTTCACCGGAGACGGCATGTTGCACCACTACAGGCAGCATTCCATCCGTTTTTTCCCAATCAAGTTGGTTTCTTTGTTCGTCGTTTAAAAAAGGTTGGTCACTTAACACACCCGAATCTCCACGCCTTGTTGTTTAAGATATTGTTTTAGTTCACCAATATTAATGATCTGCTTATGAAACACTGAGGCAGCCAGTGCGCCATCAACGTGAGCCGTCTGGAAGGCATCCAGAAAATGCTCCATGGTACCCGCACCGCCGGAAGCGATGAGCGGGACGTTGCAAACACGACGTACCAGATTTAGCTGGTGCAAATCATACCCATTGCGCACCCCATCCTGATTCATCATGTTCAGGACAATTTCACCTGCGCCACGCTTTTGCACTTCTTCAACCCAGTCCAGCGTTTCCCAGGTCGTGACTTTGGTCCGCGCTTCATCGCCCGTGTATTGATTGACGTGATAGCGGTCAGTGGCGGCATCATGCCAGGTATCAATGCCGACAACGATACACTGTACACCGTAACGATCGGCCAACCGGGTTATTAATTCAGGATCGGCCAGCGCAGGCGAATTGATGGAGATTTTATCCGCGCCGAAAGAGAGAATTTGTCCTGCTTCTTCGACGCTTTTAATTCCGCCAGCAACACAGAAAGGGATGTCGATAACTTCCGCTACGCGGGATACCCAGCTCTTATCGACAACGCGTCCGTCAGATGACGCGGTGATATCGTAAAATACCAGTTCGTCAGCGCCTTCCTGAGCATAACGCTGCGCCAGCGGGACGATATCGCCGATGATTTCGTGATTGCGAAATTGTATGCCTTTAACAACCTGCCCGTTACGCACGTCCAGACAAGGGATTATCCGTTTTGCCAGCATGAAATAGCCTCCGCTACGTTAAATTTACCTTCCAGCAGCGCACGTCCGACGATGACGCCCTGAACGCCGCTGGTGCGCAGATTGGCGATGTCAGTCAGGTTGCCGATGCCACCGGAAGCCTGGAAGGCGACTTGCGGGTAGCGCTGGCTGATTTCACGATAAAGCCCGACATTCGAGCCGCTTAGCGTGCCATCACGGGAAATATCGGTGCACAGCACATGCTTCAATCCGAAGGGCAGATATTGCTCGACGATTTGCTCAAGCGTCGCATTGGAATTTTCCTGCCATCCACTGATCGCCACCTGTCTGACGCCATCGGCATCAATACGAACATCCAATGCGAGAACCAGCGCTTCGGCGCCATAGCGGGTGAACCACTGCTGTACGCGGGCCGGCTCTTTGACGGCGGTGGAACCGATCACCACACGGCGGGCGCCGGCTTCCAGCAGCGCTTCAACGTCTTGTTCATTACGGATACCGCCACCCACCTGTACCGGGACATCAACGCCCGCCAGCAATTTTTTAAGCAGAGGGATCTGGCGTGCGGCAGGGTCTTTGGCGCCGGTCAGGTCAACCAGATGTAAAACCTGCGCGCCTTGCTGCTGATAATCCTGTAACCGTGGCAACGGATCGCTGCCGTACTGACGCTGTTGACCATAATCGCCCTGATGTAAACGGACAACCTGCCCGTCAATCAGATCCAATGCGGGAATAATCATGACGATTTACATCTCCAGAAAGTTTTTCAGCAACTGAGCGCCGGCGGCGCCAGAGCGTTCAGGGTGGAATTGGACGCCAAAGAAGTTGTCTTTTTCCACCGCCGCGGTAAACGCTTCGCCATAGAGGGTCTGGGCAATGGTATTGGCGCAGACCGGCATGGCATAGCTGTGTACGAAATAGAAATAGGCGCCGTCGTCGATATCGCGGAATAAGCGATGTCCGGCCTGCGGGGTCACCTGATTCCAGCCCATATGTGGTAACGGCAGCCCATGGTCGAGCATGAGTTTCACGGGTTCATCAACGATGCCCAGCGTTTGAATACCGCCGTTTTCATCGCTGGAGGTACCGAGCAACTGCATACCCAGACAAATACCGAGTACCGGCTGGGTACAGGCTTTGATGAGGTCGATCAGATTGCGTTCAGCCAACTGATTCATGGCCGCCTGCGCGGTGCCTACACCGGGCAGAAACAACTTATCGGCGTGCAGCACAATTTCGGCTTCACGGCTGACAACCGGATGGTAGCCCAGACGTTGCACGGCATAGGTAACCGAAGAGAGGTTGGCGCAACCGGTATCCAGAATGACGACCTTCATTACAGCACCCCTTTAGAACTCGGCAGCGTATCGCCTTCTACGCGGATAGCCTGGCGCAGCGCCCGGCCAAAGACTTTGAACAGACTCTCCACCCGGTGGTGATCGTTACGTCCTTTGGTTTTCAGGTGCAGAGTACATCCCATGGCATAGGACAGTGAACGGAAAAAGTGTTCTACCATTTCCGTGCTTAAATCGCCCACGCGCTGGTAGCTGAACTCGGCTTTGTATTCCAGATGCGGACGTCCGGAGATATCCAGCGCGCAGCGCGCCAGACATTCATCCATCGGCAGAACGAAACCAAAACGACCGATGCCGCGTTTGTCTCCCAGCGCCTTGTTCAACGCTTCACCCAGTGCGAGTCCGGTATCTTCTACGGTGTGGTGATCGTCAATATACAGATCGCCTTTGACGTCGATTTGCATACGGAAACCGCCGTGGGTGGCGATTTGATCCAGCATGTGGTCGAAAAAGCCGACGCCGGTATTGATTTTGCTGTTGCCTTCCTGATCCAGCCAGACGTTAACGTCGATGGCCGTTTCACGCGTCACGCGGTTAACATGCGCCTGACGATCGCGTTTCGTCAACTGGTGGGTGATTTCCTGCCAGCTCAGGGTTTCGCGCTGATACCGTAATCCGGTAATGTCCATGTTTTGCGCCAGTTGCAAATCGGTTTCCCGATCCCCGATGACATAACTGTGGGTTAGGTCCATCACGCCATCTTGCAGATATTTCGTCACCAACGCGGTTTTGGGTTTACGGCACTCGCAATTGTCGGCCGGCAGGTGAGGGCAAATCAGAATTTCCTCAAAGTGAATACCTTGAGAAGTCAGAATCTGCATCATCAGATTGTGCGGCGGATCGAAGGTTTCCTGCGGAAACCTGGCGGTTCCCAGACCATCCTGATTGGTGATCATCACCAGCGTATAGCCCGCTTTTTGCAGCGCCAGCAGCGACGGGATCACGTCGGGTTCAAGTGCCAGTTTATCCAGTCGGTCAACCTGAAAATCCTCAGGAGGTTCAGCAATCAATGTTCCGTCACGGTCAATAAAGAGGTATTTCTGGCTCACATTGGCTCCTTAGGATTAAGCGTTGATGCCGGGTAATGATTGTAACGCGCCGATCACGCGCTCACATTCATAACGGTTGCCGATAGTAATGCGCAAGCAACCGGCAAGTCCGGGTTGCTTATTTTGATCTCGCAGGATAATGCCCTGATCCCATAGCGTTTTAAACACAGAAGGCGCGGCGGTAAAGCGAACCAGCAGATAATTACTTTCGCTGGGATAAACTTTTTCAACACAGGCGATGTTTTCCAGGGCCTGACTGAACCATGCCCGGTTCTCAGTGATTTCCGCCACCCGCGCTTTCATTTTGGCGATCCCCTCCTGACTCAGTGCCTGCGCAGCGATATCGGCGACCGGGGTAGACAGCGGGTAAGGGGCGATCACCTTCAGCAGTAGCTGGATGAGATCGGCGTTAGCCAGCGTAAAACCGCAGCGCAGACCCGCAAGAGAAAAGGCTTTTGATAAGGTACGCAGAATAACCAGATGCGGGTACGCTTCCAGCCAGCCGGCGGTTGTCGCCTGAGGGCTGAATTCGATATAGGCTTCATCAATAACAACCAGGGCTTTACCCTGCGCCAGCGCGAGCAGTTGACGTAATTCATCCTGGGGGATCAGATTGCCGGTCGGATTGTTCGGGCTGCAAACATAGATGACTTTAACGCCGTCCAGCTGTGCGGCAATGGCGTCCAGATCCAACCGCCAGTCGGGTTTGCTGTCGACGGTGCGGCGTTCAACGCCAAAAGTCTCCGCACTGACGGCATACATGCCGTAGGTCGGCGGACAGAACATAATGGCATCTTTGCCGGGTTCGCAGAACGCGCGAATCAGCAGCTCAATCCCTTCGTCCGCGCCGCGGCTGACCAAAACCTGCTCCGGCTGCACGCCGGCATATTCCGCATAGCGGTTTATCACGGTCGTCGGCTGACACTCAGGGTAGCGGTTCAGCGTCTGCAACGTCAGTTGAAATTCCGGGGCCTCCGGGTACTCGTTGGCATTCAACCAGACATCGCCATTGCCTCCCAGTCGGCGCGCCGACTGGTAAGGCGTCAGGGCGCGAACATTGGCGCGAGCCAGTTCTTCAATATTCATGCTTGCTCCTTCAGCGCGGCGACACGGAGAGTGACGGCATTTTTGTGTGCGGTAAGTTGTTCAGCCTGTGCCAGCGTCTCAATGGTCGGCGCCAGTTGCAGCAATCCCTGTGGGGTCAACTGTTGCACCGTCATACGCTTCTGGAAGTCAGCCAATCCCAGACTGGAATAGGTCGACGTGTAACCGTAGGTCGGCAACACGTGGTTGGTGCCTGACGCATAGTCGCCCGCAGATTCAGGCGACCAGTCCCCCAGAAATACGGAACCCGCGCTGGTAATGCTATCGACCAGCGATTCCGCGTTACGCGTCTGGATAATCAAATGTTCAGGACCATATTGGTTACTGATTTCAATACATTGCGCCAAATCGCGGGCGACAATAACGCGACTGCTGGATAATGCCTGACGGGCAATCCCGGCACGAGAAAGCTGGATGAGCTGTTGCTCTACCGCGTCGGCAACGGCTTTGGCCATGGCCGCATCAGGCGTCAGCAGGATAACCTGTGAGTCCGGGCCGTGTTCAGCCTGCGAGAGTAAATCGGCCGCCACGAATGCCGGTGTGGCGCCGCTATCGGCGATCACCAGCACCTCAGAAGGGCCGGCCGGCATATCAATCGCCGCGCCATCAAGTTGTTGGCTGACCTGACGTTTGGCTTCCGTGACATAGGCGTTACCAGGACCAAATATTTTATCTACTTTAGGTACGCTTTCCGTGCCGAAAGCCATGGCGGCAATCGCTTGCGCGCCGCCGAGCTGGAACACTTCCTGAATTCCGCATAGTTGAGCGGCATACAGGATCTCATCGGCAATCGGCGGCGGTGAACATAAGACGACGCGTTTGCAACCGGCGATGCGCGCTGGCGTACCCAGCATGAGCACCGTTGACGGCAGGGGGGCCGACCCCCCCGGAATATACAAACCGACGGTGGCTATCGGGCGAGTGAGTTGCTGACAGCGCACGCCGGGCTGAGTTTCAACGTCAACAGTGGGGAGTTTCTGCGCATTGTGGAAGGTTTCAATATTGCGCACGGCCACCGCCATTGCCTGTTTTACCTCTTCATTCAGACGGGCTGACGCGGCAGCGATTTCTTCCCTGGAAACGCGGATAGCGTCAACCTGAACTTTATCGAACGTCGCGCTATATTCGCGTAATGCGCGGTCACCGCTGCGTTTCACATTTGCCAGAATATCGTTGACGATACTGGTGATGCGATCTGATGCGGAGATAGCCGGGCGCGTCAGCAATTGGCGTTGTTCCGCAACCGAGCAGTTCTGCCAATCGATGAGCGTATTGAAGCTGCCGGTTGTATTGGTATTGGGCGTGTTGTTGGGCATCGACATTACTCCATCATTTTTTCAATCGGCAATACCAGAATTGAACTGGCGCCGAGTGATTTGAGTTTTTCCATGGTTTCCCAGAACAGGGTTTCGCTACTGACCATGTGCATGGCGACGCGGCTTTGATCGCCGGCCAGCGGCAGAATGGTGGGGCGTTCGGCGCCCGGTAATAATGAAATAACGTCGTCCAGGCGCTCGCTTGGCGCATGCAGCATAATATATTTTGATTCACGAGCCTGAATTACGCCCTGCATACGCGTCAGTAATTTATCAATCAATTCCTGCTTATCGGCGGACATTTCACCATCGCGCTGAATCAGGCAGGCTTTGGAACGGTAGATAACCTCGACTTCGCGCAGGCCGTTCGCTTCCAGTGTTGCACCGGTCGATACCAGATCGCAGATGGCGTCTGCCAATCCGGCTCGTGGCGCGACTTCAACGGAGCCATTCAGCAGGCAGGATTTGAAACTGATGGATTGACGATCGAGATATTGCTTGAGCAGGTGAGGGTAGGAGGTCGCAATACGTTTGTTTTGCAGGCATTGCGGACCGGTGTATTCTTCGTCCAGCGCCATGGCCAGAGACAAACGACACCCCCCAAAATCCAGACGACGCAGCGTAAAGTAGCGTGGGTCTTCGCCTTGAGCGCGGCGGTTAAGCAGCTCTTCTTCCAGAACGTTTTCACCGATAATACCCAAATCGACAACACCATCCATGACCAGACCAGGGATATCATCATCGCGGACGCGCAGAATATCAATCGGCATGTTTTCAGCAAAAGCGATAAGACGTTGTTGATGTAAATTGATTTTAATACCACAACGTGCCAACAGTTCGCGTGAATCGTCACTCAGACGACCTGACTTTTGCATTGCTATCCGTAAACGTGTTTTATCCAGCATGGAAACCTCTATTAACCTGTCAAATTAAATACTTATTTTCAAAAACGCGGGCCAAATAAAAAAGCCCTCGGAAGTGATCTTCCGAGGGCTCTCTTTTCGTTCTGCGCCACTGGAAGATCTGAACGTCTTCCAGCACCAATCGCCTGAAAGACTAGTCAGGATGATGGTGATGATGGTGGTTAAACAGAACGCGTGTCATAAAATGTCTCTTGGTTGTACCAGTGTAATACTGCCTGTCGGATAACCTAAACCATGTGCGGGTGTGTATGCAACACTTTTTTACTGAATAGGGGAAGGTCGGCAAGGGCGAATGTTTGGAAAAATTAAAAAGAAATCAGCATTACCTTCTGAAGCGATATTATAGTAAAGCTATCTTGGCTATACATTCTCGATGACCCAAGTTAGGGGATTCCTTATCTGGGAGAGCAAATGATGAAAAAAGTGGCGATTATCGGATTAGGGTGGTTGGGTATGCCGCTGGCACTGGCGCTGAATGGGCAAGGCTATCAGGTCGTCGGCAGTAAAACGACGATTGATGGCGTGGAAGCCGCCCGGATGAGCGGCATCGAATGTTACCCGCTTCTGCTTACTCCCGAACTGGAATGTGATGCCAATGAACTGAGTGCGTTATTGCAGGTGGATGTGCTTATTATAACGCTTCCGGTCAGTCGAACTGCGCAAGGCGGGGAAAGTTATGCCCGGGCGGTGCAGCAATTGGTCAATATGGCTCGCGTTTTTCATGTGCCTCGCATTATTTTTACCAGTTCAACGTCTGTTTATGGCAGCACCGCAGGGACGGTAAAAGAAAACTCGCCGCTCAACCCTGTCACTACCGCAGGTAAAGTGCTGGTAGCGCTTGAGCAATGGTTGCAACACTTGCCTGATACTTCGGTGGATATTCTGCGCCTGGCGGGACTGGTTGGCGGAGAGCGTCATCCAGGGCGTTTTCTGGCGGGGAAAACGGGATTGCGTGACGGCTCTCAGGGCGTGAATCTGGTTCATCAGGAAGATGTGATGTCGGCCATTCAACTCTTGCTGAAACGACCGCATGGCGGACATCTTTATAACCTTTGCGCGCTGGAACATCCTGCCAAACGTGACTACTATCCCGATCAGGCTCGCAAATTGAATCTGCCTCCGCCGCAGTTCGTTGCGGACGACAATAATGCTCCGGGGCGTCTGGTTGATGGACAGCGCATTTGTCATGAGCTCGGGTTTGAATATCAATACCCCGACCCGATGACGATGCCGCTGAATTAACCAAACCGGCTATTTTATTACCCTGGGATCGCCAGGGTGGCCGGGCGTGTCGGTTATTCAGTCGGTTTTTTGCGGTATAACCGTCGAGGGTGCCCAATTTTTCCATAGCGCATTTCGATATCGAGAAAGTGGCTTTCCACGCAATATTCCAGATAGCGACGCGCGGTCGTTTTACTTAAGCCGGTTTTCGCGACCACATCATCCACGGAATAGAGCAGGTCTTCGTCGTTATTGATAAAAATCTGCCGAATCAGGCCCAGCGTATTTTCTTCGATGCCTTTGCCGGCAGAACCCGCCGCTGATCCAGAGGATTGCAACTGGTAGAGAATATCGACGTTTTGCTGGTCGACAAACTTGTATGTGTGCTGGGTTTTGACAAACTGAATAAAGCGCTCCAGCGATGAGCGTAACCGCGGGTAGGACACGGGTTTGATGATATAGTCAAACGCGCCACAGCGGATTGCCTGGGCGCAGGTGTTCATATCGCTGGCGGCAGTGATGAAAATCACCGAGCAATTAAGCCCTTTGAGCCATTCGCTCTCAATGAGCGAAACGCCTTCTCCGTCCGGCAGATAATTATCCAGCAGAATCAGGCGGGGCTTATGTTGTTGCAGTAATCTTTTGGCGTCCGACAGCGTCGCGGCGATGCCAACGACGCGTAAGCCGAAATTTTTTTCAATAAATTCAGCATGAATATTTGCCAGCCTTTTCTCATCTTCAACGATTAAGACATCGAAATTATCAGTGTGCATCATTCTCTGAATCCCTGTTAGTGTCATACCCATCAGCTTGAAATATACTCGTCATACTTCAAGCTGCATGTGCGTTGGCTGCGTTCAGTCACCCGAATCACTTACCTGAGTAAGCTCATCGGGATTAATGAGAGACATCCTGTCTCTCACTGAAGGCCAGCCGTTGGCTGTTCAAATTCGTTCCCGACGAATTTGTCCTTCTCTTGCCGCCTTCCTGCAACTCGAATTATTTAGAGTATATATTGGGTATAGGCGGAAGATTTTTTAGGTATAAAAATGGAAAATACGCTGCCCTGCGGCTGATTGGCCGAGACTTCAATAACCCCCTGCGCCTGATTGACATAGCTGGCGACCAGATGCAGCCCCAATCCGTGATCGCCCTGCGTTTTGCTGGTAACGCCCAGCTCGAATACGTTGTCGGCGATAGCCGGATCGATTCCGGTTCCCTGATCGGCGATTTCTATGACCAATTCCTGCTCGCCGTCGTGAATATAAATTTCTATCGGGTAGTGCGGTGTTTGATTCGCAAGCGTGGCTTCCACGGCGTTGTCCAGCAGATTTCCGATGATGGACATCAGTTCGGTTTCACTCAGCGCCGCAGGAATGTGAGTCAGCTGACAGCGGGGATCGAAGATCATTTCAATGCCTTTTTCTCTGGCCGCCGCGTATTTACCCAGCAGCAATCCACACAATGCCGGTGAACAGAAATGCCGGGAAACGAAGTCCAGTATCACCTGAGCGCTTTCCGACTGTGCTTCGATGTAACGAACCGCTTCATCATAGCGTTTCAAATGCAACAGCCCGGCGAGTGTGGCGGTCCAGTTCAACTGTTCATGGCGTAAAATCCGCAGGCTGTTGGCATAACGCTTTACCTGACTGAGCTGCATGCTGAGGGTGTGAATATCATTTTTCCCCCGGAAGCTGATAACCCAACCTTGCAGTTCGTCCTCCAGCATGATGCGCACGCGACTGGCGATCACCGTGGCATGATTAAAACGGCAAATTTCGTCGTGCGTATCGTTTACCCACATCTCCTCGCTGGAGAAAAAGGGAACGGGCTTGATAACCTCCTCAATCGGCCGACCCCGCAGCTGGTTAGAGGGTTCGGTAAGGGTCAGGATTTCTTTGGCGGCATGATTGATTGCCGCAATCCGATGCTGCTTATCAATGGCAATCACGCCTTCATAAATAGATTCCAGCAAGGCTTTCTGTTGTCGAACCAGCAGGCGGATTTCATGAGGTTCCAGACCGAACATCTGCTTTTTCAGGTTACGGGAGAACCACCATGAAAAAATAAACAGCGCAACAAACATGGCAAGGATGACCAGTAAAATGCGC
Source organism: Brenneria roseae subsp. americana (assembly GCF_003115815.1). Lineage (NCBI taxonomy): Bacteria > Pseudomonadati > Pseudomonadota > Gammaproteobacteria > Enterobacterales > Pectobacteriaceae > Brenneria > Brenneria roseae. The sequence goes on from NZ_QDKJ01000014.1 coordinate 129,109, forward strand.
GCCAGTTTGGCGAAGGTGAGGTTGTCGATGTGCGTTTTCAGATAGCCGACCGACACAATGCCGATGACCTTGTCACCATCCATAATCGGGGCTTTACTGCGCAGAGAAATGCCAATTCCGCCGCGACGAACGGAGATAATACTTTTCCCGGCCAGGACCTCGGGGTTATCCCCGCCGACCATGGCGGTGCCTATCTGCCGGCTATCTTCCGAATGAAAAAGATGTCGGCCCCGGCTATCGCCAATGACGATATAGCTGGCATCGCTGCGTTGCTTTAGCTGACGAACAAGGGTATCAATCTGATCGATATCCTGGTTTTTCACCGATTCGACCAGCGAAGGAATGACGGCAATTTCCCGGGCCTGAACCTGCGCACGGGCGCCCATTTCGGAATAAAGTTGTTTATCAATATCATGGTAGTAATAGACGCCGGCCAATATCAGCAATATAGAGAAAAAAACAATCAAATAGATAAATAATTTGATATGAAAAGAAATTTTCAATGGCATGATAAAAGCCAGCCCGTCCGGTTAGCTGAAAATAGCCGGTAATTTAACATGAATGAGAATAGCCAGGCAGAAGGAAAAAGAAACTTGTGAGCGATTCCACGTTTAAATTTTGTTATTAGCTGTTTCAGTCGCTTTACGTTATAAAAAATTAAACGTAAATTCTTTTTTAATAAACAACTTAATTACTTTTTGCCAACATAATTGTTTTTAGGAAATAAAAACCATAAAACCCATATAAACCATAAAATTTATATTTTTCATAAAAAATCCATAATTGTTTGTTTTGTAATGCCTTTATTAATATAAGCCATAAAAACCATAAGTGCCTTTAAAACTCATTTTTTAATTTGAAGATAATCACATAATAATAATGATCGACTCCCTATGATGCGCAAACAAAATACAAAGGGGATTGGGTTATGAGTACAACTGATGATTCATATATTGTGGTAAATAATGAAACGACGGGTAAGGTTTCATTAAAGGAAAAATGGTGGCACATTCTTGATACCTATAAGGTAGGTATTATACCTGTCCCACTCTTTTTACTGGCCGGTGCATTAATCGGCATTGACTGTCTGAATGGCAAGCTGCCGAGTGATATTGTGGTGATGGTCGCCACACTGGCGTTCTTCGGTTTTGCCTGCGGTGAGTTTGGTAAGCGTCTGCCGATTATCGGCAAAATGGGCGCGGCGGCAATTTGCGCAACCTTTATCCCATCAGCAATGGTGTATTACGGTCTGCTGCCGGATGTCGTGGTTGATTCCACGGTCAAGTTCTATAAAAGCACCAATATTCTCTACCTCTATATTTGCTGCATTATTGTCGGCAGCATTATGAGCATGAATCGGCAAACGCTGATTCAGGGCTTTCTGCGCATTTTCTTCCCGATGTTATGTGGTGAAGTCGCCGGTATGTTGATTGGTATGGCGGTTGGTATCGCATTAGGTATGGACCCGTTCCAAATCTTCTTCTTCCTGATTCTGCCCATTATGGCTGGTGGCGTCGGCGAGGGCGCGATCCCGTTATCGATCGGCTATGCCACTATTCTGCATATGGAACAAGGTGTTGCGTTGGGGAGAATCCTTCCTATCGTCATGCTGGGCAGCCTGACCGCGATTATTATTGCCGGTATGTTGAACCAACTTGGCAAGCGTTATCCGCATCTGACGGGCGAAGGTGAACTGATGCCGAATAAAGGCAATGACCTGGGCAAAAGCGACAGCGGTACGCCTGTAGCGGGTTTCAGCGGCAAAGCCGATGTGACGACCATCGCGTCTGGCGTCCTGCTGGCCATTCTGCTCTATATGATTGGCATGCTGGGACACAAAATGATAGGTCTGCCCGCACCGGTAGGGATGTTGTTTGTCGCCGTGCTGGTGAAACTGTTTCACGGGGTGTCGCCGAAAATGCTCGAAGGTTCGCAGGTCGTCTATAAATTCTTCCAGACATCAGTCACTTATCCGATTCTGTTTGCCGTAGGGGTTGCCATTACGCCGTGGCAGGAACTGGTGAATGCATTCACGCTGCAAAACCTGCTGGTGATTGTTTCCACGGTGACTGCGCTGGTAACGACGGGATTCTTTGTTGGCAGGAAAATAGGGATGCATCCTATTGATGTCGCCATTATTTCCTGTTGCCAGAGCGGACAGGGCGGTACGGGGGATGTAGCGATCCTGACGGCGGGTAACCGTATGGTTCTGATGCCGTTCGCACAAATTGCAACGCGTATCGGCGGGGCGATTAACGTATCGGTTGCACTGCTGATATTGGCTAATTTTTTAGTCTGAGCACACTATCGAAAAGAAATAACGCTGCGGTTTATCGTGGGTTTATTTTCAACGGGAAATATTATGAAACTTGCAAGCTACCGTTATAACGGTAAGAACAGCTACGGTATTTATACACCGACCGGCTTAATCGATCTCGGCAGTAAAATAGGGCGCCAGTACGCTGATTTAAAATCGCTGCTCATGCAGGATGCATTACATGTCGCACAAGCGTTTATTCATGCCACGCCGGATGTACTGGTATCGGATGTGACATTTTTACCGGTGATTGTCGAACCGGGAAAAATATTGTGCGTCGGTATGAATTATGCGGCAAAACGCAAAGAGTTTGATGAAGTGAATCCCGCGCCGACATTATTTGTCCGTTTTGCTGATTCACAAACCGGGCATGCTACGCCCGTTATTAAACCGCATTACTCCAATGAGTTTGATTATGAAGGGGAGCTGGCGGTCATTATCGGCAAGGACGGACAAAATATTTCCCGCGATGCGGCGCTTTCTCACGTTGCCGGTTACAGCTGCTATATGGACGGTTCCGCGCGTGACTGGCAGCACAGCTGGTTTACCGCCGGTAAAAACTGGCAGAAAACCGGCGCGTTTGGCCCTTATCTGACAACGGCGGATGAAATTCCCGATCCGCATGCGCTGGCGATTCGCACTTATCTGAATGGCCGGATGGTACAGGATGACAATACCGGCAGCATGATCCATAAGGTGGCCGAACTGATTGAGTACATCAGTACCTTCACCGCGCTGAGCGCTGGTGACGTCATCATTACCGGTTCGCCGGGAGGGGTAGGCAAAAAACGCAACCCGCCTCTTTTCATGAAAGCGGGTGACTGCATTGAAGTTGAGATTGAAAACATCGGTCATTTACGCAATGTCGTGGTGGATGCCGGCCAGACGATGAAGCCGGCTGAAGGCGCAACTGTTGCGGCGGCGCACTAAGCGATAAACCTCCGGGATAACCCGGAGGTTTGCGAATGTTTTTATATTGAATAACCGTCAGATGCAGGATTAACCGTTATGTATGCCAATGATTCCATCTTTTTTGACACGCTGGATGTGCGCATGCAGCCCCAGGAAATGGCGGGAATTCGCCAGTTTCTGGCGCAGTGCCAACTCGGCATGGATAACGATATCGAGACGTTTGTCGTCGGCCGGTTAGGCGGCAAGCGGGTGGCCTGCGCCGGCATGGCGTCAAACACCATTAAATGTGTCGCGGTTGCCCCGGAATACCGGGATCTGAATCTGGGCGTTCAGGTGGTTAATGAAGTGGTTCAGCAGGCGGCACTGCGCGGCCATTTTCATCTTTTCCTCTATACCAAACCGGGAAATATCGCCATTTTTCGCGGATGCGGTTTTTATCCGCTGGCGCAATATCAAGATACGGCGGTGCTGATGGAAAACACCCCGATTGGTATTAAACAGTATTGCCAGTCTCTGGCGACGTTTTCCCGACCTGGGGAAAACATCGGAGCCATTGTGATGAATGCCAATCCGTTCACGCTTGGACATCGGTATCTGGCTGAGCATGCGGCGCAGTCATGTGACTGGCTGCACGTTTTCGTGGTACGGGAAGATGTGTCTTTTTTCCCTTTCAGCGAACGTCTGGAAATGGTGCGGCAGGGCGTTGAGCATATCCCCAATCTGACGGTGCATGCCGGATCGGCATATATGATCTCAAAGGCCACTTTCCCGGGTTATTTTCTGAAAGAGGAAAAATTAATTACGCGCGCGCATGCGGCGCTGGATTTAATTATTTTCAGAAAATATATCGCACCGGCGTTAGGTATTACGCAGCGCTTTGTTGGTACAGAGCCATTTTGTCCGGTAACGCATCAATATAATCAGGATATGCATTACTGGCTGGAAAAAGATCTGACCATAGAGGCGCCAGCGTTGAACGTGATTGAAATTGATCGCAAACGAGAACTTTCCGGACTGGCGATTTCCGCCTCAGAGGTCAGAAAGTTATTAACGCTTCGGCAGTACAGCCGTATTCAGGAAATTGTGCCGCCCTCAACGTTGGCGCATTTACAGCACTATTACGAACCTGAATACGCTTAATTAAATTAATCAGGAAACTCTATGAAGATTATTAAGGCGTCTCTGGCCGGGACCTTTGAATCCAGCGATTTGCTGGTCAAGGTCGCACCGGCTGAAGGGAAGCTCACCGTGGTAGTCAATAGTGAAGTGATAAAACAATTCGGCCATCAAATAAGGCAAGTAGTGAATGAAACATTGAAAGGTCTGCACGTCACGGAAGGTACGATCATTGTTGACGATAAAGGCGCGCTGGATTGCGTTATTCGAGCCAGGGTGCAAAGCGCGGTATTACGCGCCGCAGATGTTCAGCAGGTGGAATGGGAGAAATTATAATGAAAAAGTTGCGCCGCAGTATGTTATTCCTGCCGGGAGCGAATGCTGCCATGTTGTCGAATGCCTTCATTTATAAACCCGATTCCATCATGTTCGATCTGGAGGATGCGGTTTCCCTGCGCGAAAAAGACACCGCCCGTCTGCTGGTTTTCCATGCGTTACAGCATCCAATGTACCGCGATATTGAAACCGTGGTGCGTATTAACCAACTGAGTACGCCGTTCGGCCTGCTGGATCTGGAAGCTGCCGTGCGCGGTGGTGCGGATGTTATCCGCTTGCCGAAAACCGATTCGACCGATGACGTGGATGAACTGGAACATCATCTGGTTCGTATTGAGAAAGCGTGCGGGCGGGAAGTGGGCTCGACCCGCATCATGGCGGCGATTGAATCGGCGGTGGGGGTGATTAACGCCGTCTCCATTGCCCGCTCGTCAGAACGCATGATCGGGATTGCGCTGGCGGCATTCGACTATGTCATGGATATGCAGACCGAACGAGGCGATGGCACAGAATTGTTCTACGCCCGTTGTGCCGTGTTGCACGCCGCGCGCGCGGCGGGTATTGACGCGTTCGACGTCGTCTATTCCAACGTGAACGATGATGCGGGCTTTCTGCGGGAAGTCGAGTTGATTCGCAAACTGGGGTTCAACGGCAAATCCCTGATTAATCCGCGTCAGATTGAATTGTTACATAACGCTTATGCGCCGACGCAGGATGAAGTGGATTATTCCCATCTGGTGATCAACGCCGCGGAAGAGGGAGAGCGTGCCGGGCTGGGCGTGATTTCCCTGAATGGAAAAATGATCGATGGCCCGATCATCAATCACGCCAGAGTGGTATTGGAACGCGCTCAGGCTTCCGGCGTTCGTAAATGATCGTTGCCCGACGACCCGGCAACGACAGACCTCAGGAATCACAGGATTAGACAATGAGTAACTTTATTGAAGCGCTGCAACAGCAATATCCGCAAACTCACCATCTGCAACCTTTTGTGAATGCAAACCACCAGACTCCCTGGCTGAACGATGTGACGCAGAAACATGAACGCAAACTCTGTGCCGATCTGATCGATGCCATTGGTAAAAGTGGCCTGAAAGATGGCATGACTATCTCTTTCCACCATCATTTCCGCGAAGGCGACAAAGTGATTAATCTGGTGGTGGACACGCTGGCGCAGATGGGATTCAAAGATTTGACGCTGGCTTCCAGCTCTCTGATGAGTTGCAATGCGCCGCTGATTGAACATATTCGAGCCGGCGTGATCACCCGTATTTATACGTCCGGTATGCGTGGCAAGCTGGCCGATGCCATTTCCCACGGTTTGATGAAAGAGCCGGTTCAGATCCACTCGCACGGCGGGCGGGTGCATCTGCTGCAAAGCGGTGAGCTGAATGTGGATGTGGCATTTCTCGGCGTGCCGTGCAGCGATGAATTCGGCAATGCCAACGGTACGGTGGGAAAATCAAGCTGCGGTTCACTGGGATATGCCATGGTGGACGCCCGGTATGCACGCAAAGTGGTGCTGCTAACAGAAAGCCTGGTGCCGTTCCCGAACATGCCGGCGAGTATCGTACAGGATCAGGTGGACTATATTGTTCAGGTCGATGAAGTGGGCGACCCGGCCAGGATCAGCGTGGGAGCGGCGCGCGTGACCAGCAATCCGCGTGAACTGCTGATCGCCCGTTCCGCGGCCGACGTCATCGAGCATTCCGGCTATTTCAAATCCGGCTTTTCCATTCAGACGGGGTCTGGCGCCGCGTCCACGGCCTGTACCCGTTTTCTGGAAGACAAGATGCGCCAGCAGAATATCGTGGCCAGCTTTGCGCTGGGCGGTATTACCGGCAGTATCGTTGATTTGCATGAAAAAGGACTCATCGGGAAACTGATCGATACCCAGTGTTTTGACGCCAACGCCGCGGCTTCACTGGCCAAAAATCCAAATCATGTTGAAGTTTCGACCAATGTCTATGCCAATCCGACATCAAAAGCCGCCTGCTGCGATCAGCTGGATGTGGTTATCCTCAGCGCACTGGAGATTGATACCGACTTTAACGTTAACGTCATTACCGGCTCGGACGGCGTGATGCGCGGAGCGTCGGGCGGCCATTGCGATGTCGCCACCGCCGCGAATCTGACGATTGTTGTGGCGCCGCTGATCCGTAGTCGTATCCCGACCGTGGTTCGTCAGGTCACCACCCGTGTGACGCCGGGGGAAAGTATCGATGTTCTGGTTACCGATCATGGTATTGCCGTGAACCCGAAACGCCCGGAAGTGGCTGAACGCCTGCAAAAGGCGGGCTTGAAGGTGATGTCGATCGAGGAGTTGTATCAACGCGCCATTGAATTGGTCGGCGAACCCCGGGCGATCGAGTTTCATGACCGCATTGTCGGCGTGATCCGCTATCGTGATGGCAGCGTGATCGATGTGGTTCGTCAAGTGAAAGAAACAGACGAGTGAATCAAGGATCGGACAATGACAGATTCTGTATTCGTTTCTCTGGAAAACTTGCTCGCGGCGAAGGAACGCCGCGCAGCGCGGCAGCAGGCGTTATTGACGCAGTATGACGCGACGCTGGTGTCTCTGACGCTGGTCACGCCGGGACCGATAAAAGACAGCGAACGGTATCGTCGTGCCATGACCGAAGCGATAAATGCGTTGAATGCACTCTGCCAGTCGCGCGGTTGGTCAGTGCTGGAACAACAGATTCACTGGCTGGCGACCGGCGCTGAAGGCTTTTGGGTGATCAATAAAGATGCGCTGACGGTGAAAGCGGCCACGATAGCGCTGGAAGATCGGCACCCGTTAGGCCGGTTATGGGATGTCGATGTCTTCTGCCCGCAGGAAGGCGCGATCGGCCGTTCAATGTTGGCGCATGGCGGACGCCGCTGCCTGTTGTGCGAACAGGCGGCTCACGCATGCAGCCGTTCACGACGCCATCCCTTGCCGGAGCTGGTTCAGCACATTGAGGGAATGCTTAATGCCTATTTCAATCCAGCCTGAATTATTGGCATCGGTCTTCCCGGCGTACCCGGAAGAGGCGCCGCTGTCCGCTGTCTTGCCTGATATTGATCGTTGGGTAACGCGGGCACTGACGATGGAAGTGACGCTGACGCCTAAACCAGGGCTGGTGGATCGGGCGAACAACGGGGCTCATCGCGATATGGATCTCGCGCTGTTTCAGCGCAGCATTCGCGCGATATCTCCCTGGTTTCGCCGTTTTACCGAGGCTGGCTGTCACTATGCCTGTTTACCCCTGCAACAATTGCTTCCACAGGTCAGACCCATCGGGATGGCCTGTGAACAGGCGATGTTTGCGGCGACAAAAGGCGTCAATACACATAAAGGCGGGATCTTTGCTTTTGGACTGCTTTGCTCGGCGGCCGGATGGCTGGCCGGCAGGGGACGGCGCGTGACGCAGCAGGGGCTATGTCTGAGCGTATCGGAAATGTGCCGCGACCTGGTCCACAGCGAGCTGGAACGCGGGGGCCGAGCGGCAACGGCCGGCGAACACCTGTATCGCCGTTATGGATTAACCGGAGCAAGAGGAGAGGCGGCCAGCGGCTTCAATACCGTTCGTCAGTTTTCATTACCGGCGTTGACGCGGGCTATCGCGGCGGGGGCTGATGAAGAAACGGCGCTATTGCACACGCTACTGGTGCTGATGGCGCACAACCCGGATACGAACGTGGTGTCGCGGGGCGGTATCCAAGGACTGGACTTTGTACAACACTATGCTAAAAAACTGCTTACTGCGCCCGTCGACCGACAGGCGCTGGTCACAATGGATGACGCATTAATCGCCAGAAATCTCAGCCCCGGCGGCAGTGCGGATTTACTGGCGCTCACCTGGCTTTTATCTCACTACCCTGAGGATTGAAACGCGTAAATATTTTTCTGACTAATTTCCCTAAAGTTGTATGCGTATATGTCGATACCGTTTGAACCGATTTGTATCATGTGATTCATTAGATATATGCATCAATTAAACCATTGACTCTATGGTGGGGATGAAAGCGGTGGATGAAAATTTGAAAGAGCAGTTTGTTAAACGAAATAAACTGGCTATTTGTGCGACGCTGCGTGAATTGAAGAAAAATGACACGACCGTGATGGTTCATCATTCTCGTGGCCAGTTCATCAGTAAAATTCTCGATGTCATGCCTAATAATGATATCTTCATTTTTGATCTGGGAGGCGTGGAGCATGAAAACAGCCGGGCGCTGTATGCCGGTGTGTTGTCGTTTATTGCCGAACCCGCGGGCGCGAAAGTCGAGTTTAAGGCGGAAATAGCCCGTACCGTTGATTTTCAGGGGTTACCGGCGTTTACCGCTCCCATTCCTGAGCAACTTTATCTGATCCAACGCAGAACTTATTTCCGCATCAATACCCCATCATGGCCGCCATTAATATGCCGCGGGGAATTACCGGATGAAAGCGATTTTCAATTCACCATCAGGGATCTGTCTCTTGGCGGACTCAGTTTGCACACCGATCGTGATATAGCGGGGTTGTTGAAGGGTGGCGATATTATCGAAGGGGTTGAAATGGACCTCGATGAATATGGCTTCTTCAGCGTTGATTTACAGTTTGTCGGCCAGTCAGCGGTGAAAGTTGTCGATAATAAAGGCGAAATCAAACTTACCCAGCGTCTGAGCTTTAAATTTCTGGCCTTGTCCGCCGCGCAGGAACGCGATTTGCAGCAGGTTATTTTTGAGCTTGAAAGATTACAAAATGAGAAAAAGAGAAAGTTTCAGGATATGTGATGCTTTATTAGCTACAACCTTTATGATTTTGACTCTTAGCAGCGAAATGATTTTTTAATAAAACAATGTATTATCGTTCCTAATATAAGAAAATTGTATCCAGTTCTCTCAGCATCTTGTCATCCGGGAATGTCTGATGCAGAATACGCGCCTTGCAAAATAACCGACGCTTTATCGCGTCGGTTATTTTTTTGCACTTATGTCTTCAAATTAAAGAGGCCGGACAACAATCCGGATAGATAAATCTGTTTGTGTGTGCCAGTGAGCCACAGTGAGGAAGGGAAAAATGGGGCAATCTGTAGGTGATGCCAACGCCGTGTCCACAAAACGTGTCCAATTAAGAAGAACGCTCACGTTATGGCCTGTTGTCATGATGGGGTTGGCCTATATGCAGCCAATGACCATTTTTGATACGTTTGGTATCGTTTCCGGTCTGACCGATGGGCACGTTGCGACGGCTTATGCCTTTGCGTTAACCGGGATTCTGTTCACGGCGTTAAGCTATGGCAAGCTCGTTCGTCGTTTCCCGTCAGCCGGTTCTGCTTATACCTATGCGCAGAAAGCCATTAGCCCGTACGTCGGGTTCATGGTCGGCTGGTCATCGCTGCTGGACTATCTGTTCATGCCGATGATTAACATCCTGCTGGCAAAAATCTATCTTGAAGCGATTTTCCCTGGCGTACCTTCATGGATTTTTGTCGCGGCCCTGGTTGGCCTGATGACGCTGTTCAACCTGCGTGGCATTAATGTGGTCGCCAATCTCAACTCGATTATTGTCGTTGTTCAGGTTGCTATTATGGTGGTATTTCTGGGATTGGTCGTTCACGGTGTTTATCAGGGAGAAGGGGCGGGAACGCTTGTCAGCACGCAGCCTTTCTGGTCGGAGAACGCTCATGTTGTGCCAATGATCACCGGCGCCACGATACTCTGTTTTTCTTTCCTGGGCTTCGATGGCATCAGTTCATTGTCTGAAGAAACGCAGGATGCCGGCAACGTTATCCCGAAAGCGATTTTCCTGACCGCGTTGATCGGCGGCGTGATTTTTATTGCGGTTTCCTATTTCTTGCAGCTGTACTTTCCGGATATTTCACGCTTTAAAGATCCTGATGCGTCTCAACCGGAAATCATGCTGTATGTCGCCGGGAAGTTCTTCCAGTCGATTATTCTGGTCTTTTCCTGTGTGACCGTACTGGCGTCGGGTATGGCCGCGCATGCCGGCGTGTCGCGCCTGATGTATGTCATGGGGCGTGATGGCGTGTTTCCTGAACGTTTTTTCGGCTATGTCCATCCGAAATGGCGGACGCCTTCCCTGAATGTCTTGCTGGTCGGGGCGATTGCGCTGTCGGCGGTCTCTTTCGATCTGGTCACCGCGACTGCACTGATTAACTTTGGCGCCCTGGTCGCGTTTACCTTCGTCAATCTGTCGGTTATTTCCCAGTTCTATATTCGTGAACGTCGTAATTGTACGCTGAAGGATACGTTTAACTATCTTGTGTTGCCGGTGTTAGGCGCGTTAACCGTCGGCGCACTGTGGGTGAATCTGGAAGAAAGCTCAATGACGCTTGGGCTGATTTGGGCAACGGTAGGTCTGACCTATCTGGTTTTTGTGACGCGGGCTTTCAGCCAGCCAGTACCGCAGAGCACGGAAGAACTGGTTTAAATTCAAATATGGCCACTGATGTTTAAATAGCAAGCGGAGAAATCGTTCTCCGCTTTTTTAT